>CAYRRL010000008.1:0-17352 GCA_964426665.1 uncultured Ferruginibacter sp.
CGAAGGCATCATCAGGAACCGTTTAAAAGTGAATGCATTTGTTGGGAATGCAAAAGCGTACCTGGCTGCTCAAAAAGAGTTTGGGAGCTTTGATAAATACATCTGGCAGTTTGTTGGAGGGAAACAAATAAAAAATGATGTGAAAACAATGGGAAGCGTGCCTGCTAAAACAGAAATATCAGATGCCATGAGCAAAGATTTATTAAAGCGGGGCTTTAAGTTTGTTGGTTCTACTATTTGCTATGCTTTTATGCAGGCAAGCGGTATGGTAGATGACCATTTGAATGATTGCTGGAAGAAGAAAAAGAAATAAACTATTTGTAACTAAAAGGCGCCCCGAATTTTATTCGGGGCGCCTTTTATATTCTGAAAAAAACCTATTTTCCAAACCTTTCTGCCACTTTGCCCCAGTTCACCACATTCCAAAAAGCAGCTAAATAATCAGCCCTGCGGTTTTGATAGTGGAGATAGTAGGCATGCTCCCATACATCGCAACCAAGCAATGGTGTTCCTTTTGTATCGGCAACATCCATTAAAGGGTTGTCCTGGTTAGGCGTGGAGCTTACTTCCAGCTTCCCGTCTTTTACTATCAGCCATGCCCAGCCGCTTCCAAACCTTGTCATGCCTGCATTGTTGAATTTTTCTTTAAAGGCATCAAAAGAACCAAACGCTGAATTAATTGCATCAGCCAAAGCCCCCGAAGGCGTGCCACCGGCATTGGGCGCAAGGCTTTCCCAAAAGAAAGTGTGGTTCCAGTGCCCGCCGCCATTATTGCGTACCGCAGGCGAAATGCTTCCTGCGTTCTTTACTAAATCCTCAAGGGTTTTATTTTCATGCTCTGTGCCGGCAATCGCTTTGTTCAGGTTGTCAACATAAGCCTGGTGGTGCTTGCCGTGGTGTATCTGCATTGTCTTTGTGTCAATGTGTGGCTCCAATGCATCGTGTGCATAAGGAAGAGCCGGGAGTGTAAATGCCATAACTAAAAGTTTAATTGTTTAATTGATAAATTGTTGTTCCGATGGCTATCGGTACTATGGTTTGCAAATTTACAAATGGCAACATGGATATGTTGTATTAAAAATTATTTCTTTCTTATTTCGCAAGCTATCTTTTGCTTTTAAAAAAATCTTTCATCAGCGCCGCACATTCATCTGCCATCAGGCCGCTTTCTACAATTGTTTTAGGATGGAAAGGGCTGTTGCTGCCAGTAGTATGACGGTAACCATTCTTTTCATCAGAAGCTCCATACACTACACGCCCAATCTTGCTCCAGTACAAAGCGCCACTGCACATTACACAGGGCTCCACGGTTACATACAAAGCAGCTTCGGGCAAATACTTGCTGCCCAAAAAATTAAACGCAGCAGTCAGGGCGATAATTTCTGCATGTGCCGTGCTGTCATTTAATTTCTCCACCTGGTTATAGCCACGGGCAATGATGCGTTCATTCATCACAACAACAGCACCAACCGGCACTTCGCCTTCTTCAAAAGCTTTTTGCGCTTCCCTCAATGCCTGTTTCATGTAATGTTCGCCTGCCATAAATTTCTTTTAATTTCCTTTAGCCCTTTGCCTTATGCCATTAATCTTTCAATACAGGTAACTCATCAATTGCTCGTCAATAAACCTCCCCTCTTTTTTTAAATGAGTAAACTTTTTCATCACGCCTTCTTTTTCAAAGCCTGTTTTTTCATACAAAGCAATGGCTTTGCTATTAAAAGTCGCCACGCTTAATTCAATCCTCAATATGCCCATTGATTTCCCCAGTTCAATAATTTCGTTCATCATCCTAAGGCCATAGCCTTTGCCTGCAAATGAAGGATGGATTGCCAGGCCGCCGAGATAAGCTTTGTGTGAATCCCGGTGTTCTTGCTTTATTAATTTGAACATGCCGGCATCATTGCCATCTGTATTGAAAATGTAAACAATGTTTTTCGCCAGCAATTCATTAAATATTGGCAAGAAGGCGCCGGCATCCATTTGCTCATACAACAAAAACGGGTTCACCTGCGGGTGCATGTACAGGCCGTAAATAAAATCAAAGTCCCAGGCAGCAATATTGCGTATCATGCTTCCGAAGGTAAAGAAAGAAAAGCCATAGCTGTTTTTTTAGCGTACTTTTATAACAACCGATTTTAACGATTGACAATGGCAACAACACAGCAGCTATCAGCAATGCAGTCATATTTTGACACTGGCGCAACGAAAACATATTCTTTCCGCAAGCAGCAGTTGAAGAAGCTAAAGCTATGTATTGAAAAATACGAGCAGGAAATTTACGCAGCATTGCATGCCGACTTAAAGAAGAGCCCTGAGGAAAGCTGGGTTACAGAAAACGGGTTGGTGCTGTCTGAAATAAACTATGCTGTCCGGAACCTTGCTGCATGGATGGCAAAAGAAAATGTTGCCACCAATTTATTGAATTTCCCATCTTCAAGTTTTATTTTGAAAGAGCCGTTGGGCGTTGTGTTAATTATTGGCCCTTGGAATTACCCTTTTCAATTATTGATAAACCCATTGGTTGGCGCTATTGCCGCAGGCAATTGTGTGGTGCTGAAGCCAAGCGAATTTGCGCCGGCTGCTGCGGCGGTGATGAAAAAAATTATTGAAGAAATATTCCCCAAAGAATATGTGTTGTATGTGGAGGGGGACGGCGTTGCTGTGATACCAGCAATGATGGGCAGCTTTTCTTTTGGCCATGTATTTTATACAGGCAGCACCGCTGTTGGCAAAACCATATATAAAATGGCGGCTGAAAAACTGGTGCCTGTAACGCTGGAGCTTGGCGGCAAAAGCCCCTGCATAGTTGAAAGCGATGCCAATATAAAAGTAGCAGCAAGGCGCATTGCCATGACAGGCTTCAGCAATAGCGGCCAGATGTGCGTAGCGCCCGATTATGTGCTGGTGCACCAAAGCAGGAAAGATGAATTGATAAACGCTTTGAAAGACTGCCTGGTAAAATTTTATGGCAGCGACCCAAAGCAGCATGCCAATTACGGCAGGATTATTAATGAAAAGCAATTTGACAGGCTGGCGAAGTACCTGTTGCAGGGTAAAATTGTGCATGGCGGCAATAGCGACAGGGCCTCTTTATACATCGCACCAACTATTTTGGAGAATGTAAGCATGGATGACGCTGTAATGAAAGAGGAAATTTTTGGGCCAATCCTGCCTGTTACCGCTTTCAGCACAAAAGAAGAGGCTTTAAAAATAATTGCCCAAAACAAAAACCCTTTGTCTTTTTATGTGTTTACATCTTCGGCGGCAAAAGAAAAGGAATGGCTGGAAAATGTGGCGTTTGGCGGCGGCTGCGTAAACAATGCAAGCTGGCACCTTACCAACCACCACCTGCCATTTGGGGGCAGGGGCTTCAGTGGCACAGGGCAGTACCATGGCAAAGCATCTTTTGATATTTTCTCTCACAAAAAATCAATAATGAAAACGCCCACATGGTTTGACCCGGCAATAAAATACCCGCCGTTAAAAGGGAAACTGAAGCTGTTTAAATGGGTATTGCGGTAAAACGGCTGCATTTAATTGATATTTAAAATTTATAATTGCATTGCCCAGTACTATGACCATTCGCCAAAACTTTTTGAAAGCTGTATATCCAATATTTATGAAACTGCAGCGCCTTGTGAAGAAAAACAACGAGGTTTTGCAAAACGAAAATACCCAGCCGCCAATTTCGTTTTATACTCTCAAAGCAATTAATGGTTATGGCAACCTGTTTGATTTTTCGGAACTGAAAGGGAAAAAAGTGATGATTGTAAATACAGCATCTGATTGCGGCTTTACCAACCAGTACGAAGGCCTGCAAAAAATATACGGGCGATACAAAGGCAAGCTTGAAATCATTGCTTTTCCCACTAATAATTTCGGCCAGCAGGAAAAGGGCACAGATATACAGATAGCAGCGTTTTGCAAAAACAATTACAGTATCAGTTTCCCGGTAATGTCAAAAAGCGATGTGGTGGTTTCTGCCGGGCAAACACCGGTTTACCAATGGCTCACTAACCCGTACAGCAATGGCTGGAACAGCAAAGCGCCATCATGGAATTTTGCAAAATATTTGATTGATGAAAACGGGAAGCTGGTAAATTATTTCGGGCCTTCTGTTGCGCCGCTAAGCAAAGAAGTAATAAAAGCAATAGAGAAAAAGTAACAGCATGTTTTACCGTACCGGCACACTTGATGACTTGGGGCAATTACTGCAACTATCCGTGCAAACCTGGAGCAAATTTGAAGCATTGCTTTCCCCGGAACATTACCTGGCATTGTATAACAATATCAGCAACCCTGCTACTTATACAGAACTGCTCAGCAATTCAGAATGCTTTGTTTGTGCCAATGATAAAACAATTATTGGCATGGCATTTTTAATGCCCGGCGGGAAAGAAAGGGATATATATGAAGCAGGCTGGTGCAGCATCAGGTTTGTAACAGTGCACCCTGATTACAGCGGCCAGGGAATAGGCAGGCACTTAACACAATTGTGCATAGGAAAAGCCAAAGAAAACGGCGAAAAAGTTATCGCCCTGCATACATCGGAGATAATGCCAAATGCAAGGCATATTTACGAAAGCATTGGCTTTAAGATTCTAAAAGAAATACCGCCACGTTTTGGCAAAAGGTATTGGTTATATACTATGGATATTTAAAAAAGTAAGGCTTTATTCATTCATGAGCTTTTCCCACAATCCGCCTTCATTATTAAAAATTATTTCTTCACTGGCTTTGATAATTTTCCAGCTCCCTTCTTCAATTTCTGCTTCCAGTTCCATATTATCCCAGCCGCAGTAGCCAACAAACAATTTTATACCGGTATTATCGATGCCGTTATTATTTATTTGTTGAACAGCCTGTTTAAAATCCCCGCCCATGAAAACATTGCCAAATAAATGCTTGCCGCCTTTAATTGAATCGTTTCGCCTGTGCAGCATAAAAAGGTTTTCTGTATCAACTGGCCCGCCGGCATACAGGGCAAATGCCTTTGAGTTTTTAAACTCAACCAGTTCATTCAGCCTGCGTGGGAATAGTTTATTGATAACAAAGCCCAGAGCCCCCTTTTCGTTATGATCAGCAATTATAATTACTGCTTTTTCAAAATTGGCATCATCCAATAAAGGCGAACTGATTAATATAGTACCGGCTGCAATTGCCATAAATGGTTTTTAAAAGTTGAAATTAATTAATCTGCCCGAAGCATAATTAATCCTGTTATTTTGTGCCTGCCAAAACAAACAATATGGTTTTTGAAAACCGCAGCAAACAACAAAATTTTTTCCTTATTCTTATCCTCGGGGCGCTCAACACCATTACGCCATTTTCCATTGATATGTATTTGCCGGCATTCCCCGCTATTGCCAAAGAGTTCAATACAACTATTGCTAATGTTGCACTTTCTGTATCCACTTATTTTTTGGGCTTTGCATTAGGGCAAATTTTGTATGGCCCGTTGCTCGACAGGTTTGGCAGGAAGCCGCCGCTGTATGCAGGGTTGTCGTTATACATCATTGCCACTATTGGTTGCTTTACCGCAGGCTCTATCGAATCATTATGGGCAATCCGTTTTGTGCAGGCACTTGGTGGCTGTGTTGCATCTGTTGCTGCCATGGCAATGGTGAGGGATTTTTTCCCGGTTGAAAAAAGCGCCAGTGTTATTTCGCTGCTGGTGCTTATTTTGGGTGCCTCGCCACTGTTAGCACCAACAGCAGGCAGTTTTATAATTGCATGGTGTGGCTGGCATTTTGTGTTTGTGATACTGGCAGCTATTGCATCCATTATACTATTGGCTGTAGTTTTCTTTTTGCCTGAAGGGCATGCACCGGACAAAATGGTTTCATTAAAACCTTTTCCGATTACCATGGGGTTTATTGCAGTAATTGCCAACCCCAAATTTTATGTATTTGCATTGGCGGGCACATTTTCTTTTGTTGGCTTGTTTGTGTATGTGGCACATTCGCCGGCAATATTCATGAGCCATTTTCATTTAAACGGAAAAGTATATGGCGGCGTGTTTGCATTGCTGGCAACAGGTTTTGTCGGCAGCAGCCAGTTGAACCATTTTCTTACAAAGCGTTTTAAAAACGAACAGGTATTAACGGCTGCCATTGTAATACAACTAATAACCGCCCTTATATTTTTTATTGGCGCATGGTTTCAATGGTATGGCTTATTGCCAGTAATACTTTTTTTGTTTGTGATATTGGGCTGTGCCGGTATTGTGTACCCAAATGCAGCGGCGCTTTGCATGGCACCATTTGCAAAAAATGCTGGGACAGCTTCAGCTTTGTTAGGTTTTATCCAAATTGGTATCGGCGGGTTTGTTTCGGCCGGGGCAGGCCTGTTGCCTTTTGATGCTGTGCTTGCTATGGCAGCGGTAACTTTTGCTTCGGTTGTTGTGGCTTTATTGATTTTATGGGCAGGGAAGAAAAAGAATTTATAACCGTATATAAAATTGCCGAAGGCAATTTATTCGTGTTTATTTATGCTCTTCGTGGCGGGTAAATAGAAGCGAAAAAAACTTGCCAATAATTTTTAATACGCTTTTTCAAGCCCCCGTTCCCTATTCCACACAGACCGGTAAAACTACCGGCCCATCCATCCACCATCCACTGTAAGTATCGTTCCATTTACATAATCAGACGCAGGCGAAGAAAGGAATACAAAAGCGCCCGTTAAATCTTCCGGCTGCCCCCACCTGCCAGCCGGGATACGGGAGAGGATAGCCGCATTTCTTTGTGCATCGGCCCTCAATTGCGAAGTATTGTCTGTAGCAATATATCCGGGCGCCACGCCATTCACTGTAATGCCATGCTGCGCCCATTCGTTGGCAAATGCTTTTAGCAAAGAAGCAATAGCACCTTTACTGGCAGCATAGCCGGGTACATTTATGCCGCCCTGGAAGCTCAGCAAAGAAGCAGTGAAAACAATTTTGCCGTACTTGTTTTGCAGCATCTGTTTGCCAATTTCCCTTGTGATGATAAATTGTGAATTAAGGTTGATATCAATAATTGCATCCCAGTATTCATCAGGGTGCTCTGCTGCGGGCTTTCGCATGATGCTGCCTGCATTATTTATAAGTACATCAATTTTTGGATGGGCTTTTGTAACAGCGTTTAAAAAACCATACAAAGAATCCCTGTTGCTGAAATCTGCATTGTAAGGGTAAAACTTCCTGCCTGTGGCAAGCACAGCTTTCTCTACATCGCTGCCTTTATCAGGCATGCTTCCACTTACGCCAATAATATCTGCGCCATGCTCTGCCAGCGCAACCGCTATAGCCATCCCAATGCCGCGGCTGCAGCCCGTTACCAATGCCAGTTTGTTGTCAACCCTGAAGTTTATCATTTGAAAGTATATTTATAATTGCACATTGCTTTATTGCTAAATTGGTGGTTGGTTGTATATTCAAAAAAACAAGCAACAATTCAACCATTTAACAATATAGCAAGCTGTGAAAATTAATGCAGGCAAAAGCCTTAAGCAGATTCCCTCACAAATAATTCCGTATTCAGCACACGGGTTTCAAATTCTGTAATGGGCCTTTTGCTTTCTATGATTTTTATTAAAAGCTCTGTAGCTACCTGCCCCATTTCAAAGGCCGGCTGCCGAATGGTGGTAAGCGGCGGGTTAAAAATTTCCGGCACATTTGTATTGGTAAAGCCAACAATGGCAATATCGTCAGGCGCTTTTAAATTCAGCTTTTTCATTGAGCTCAGCAGGCAGGTAGTAATCCTGTCGCTGGCGGTAACCACGGCGTTGGGCTTTTGTTTTTGGCCCATTAATTTTTTTAACGCTTCTTCAATTTCTTCTGCCACCATGCCGCCGTGTTCGCAGTGCTGCACGTATTTTTCGTTAAAGGCAATATTGTTTTCTGCCAGGGCTTTTTTATAGCCTTCCAGCCTTTCGCCTGTAATAGAAAGCGTGGCAGCACTGGTGATATGTGCAATTTTAGTAAACCCCTTTTTTATTAAGTGCATCGTGGCGTCATAGGCAGCCTTTTGGTTATCGGCAATTACTTTATAAGTGTTTATCTCATTTGATATCCTGTCAAAGAAAACTATCGGCAGCCCTTTGTCGTGTAATGCAACCAAATTGGAAATGTCTTTTGTTTCGCTTGACAAAGACACCAGCAGCCCGTCCACCGACCTTGAAGCCAGGTGGTTGATGTTTACCTTTTCCCTTTCTGCAGACTCATGGCTTTGCGAAATGATAATATGGTAGCCCCTGTTGTAAGCAATAGACTCGATGCCATTGATAGCTTGTGAAAAAAAGTTGTTGGCAATTTCGCTTACCACCACACCAATGGAACAATTGCGCCTGCCTTTTAAGCTAAGGGCAATAGGGTTGGGCCGGTAGTTGATTTTTTCGGCATACTCCAGCACCAATTTTTTTGTTTCGGAGCTTATTTCGTAACTGCCACGCAGTGCACGGGACACGGTGGATGTGGAAAGCCCCAAAGCCTTTCCAATATCTTTAATGGTAATTGCTTCGTACATGTTTAAACAATCGTAGTTTTTAAGTTTGTTGCAGCAACAGCGGGATAGCTAAATTGAGAAATTAAAGATAGCCCTTTTTATCAATTTGCTGCTACGCAAAATACGTAGTTTTGAATGCCGCCTATCACAACAATACATGGGAACGATTGCGTAATTAATCAATGGCAACTGCTTCATTATTAGCTGCCACGGAAGTATTTTACACCGTTTTTCACTAATTGCCATATCCTGCTGAATACTTGCCTACTCTTCATTAACCCATTTAAGTATTTGCCCGGCTGTTAAAGCGTTTAAAATTGTAAGTAATAATAAAGCGTTTATGAGAAAGATAATGTTGCAATCGGTTATATTGTTTTTTGTTTTGTTGCACAACTGTTATGCATTTGATTTTACTGTGGCAAAAGACGGATCAGGCAATTACACTACTGTACAGGCCGCAATCGATGCTGCCCCAACAGGCCGCACAATGCCATTTACTATTTTTATAAAGAATGGCAAATACAAAGAAAAAATTTCCATCCCGTCAAGCAAGCCATTTATACAATTGATTGGCGAAAGCGCAGCCAACACTATTCTTACTTACGATGATTATGCTGGCAAGGCTACTGGCTGTGGAACTACGGTTGGCACACAAAATTCTGCCAGCTTTTCTGTGAATGCAACCGATTTTGCGGCAGTAAATATCACTTTTGAAAACAGCTATGGCGATGGGTCGCAGGCTGTGGCAGTGCTGGTAAACGCAGACAGGGCAGTATTTAAAAATTGCCGCTTCCTCGGTAATCAGGACACATTGTATTTAAAAGGCGGCAGCCCGGCAAAATGTTATTTCAAAGGCTGTTACATAGATGGGAATATTGATTTTATTTTCGGCAGTTCTGTTGCTTTGTTTGATTCGTGTGTTGTTTATGCAAAAACAAGGCCATCAACAGGGTCTTCCTATATCACAGCGCCCAATACCCCAACAGGGCAGGCTTATGGTTTTGTTTTCAGGGATGCAAAATTGCCTATGAATGTTGGCGGCACCTTGTATTACCTCAGCCGCCCCTGGCCAAGCCCCAGCGAAGCGCTTACTTCGCAGCAGGTTATTTTTACAAATGCAACAATGAGCGGCCATATACAGCCTGCCGGCTGGAGTGTATGGAATGCAAGCACTATTACTGCCAACCTCCGTAATTCAGAATATAACAGCCGGTATTTTGATGGCACGCCAGTAGATATTAGCGCAAGGGCTGCATGGAGCACACAGCTTACGCAACCAGAAGCGGATGCTTTCACCATTGCAAATATGTTTGGCGCATGGGGCCCATGCACTGTGCAGGCAGGCATTTGCGATGCAGTACAAACTGATATTGCTGTTTCAAATTTCAAAGTTGTAAAAGGGGCATCCTCATCTGCCGCCACATGGAATATCAGTTGGCCGATGAACGGCATACAATACACATTGTACCGCTCAACAGACAATGTAAATTATTTGCCTGTTTATACAGAAACATCAACAACCGATACTGCTGTTAACTTTCAATACATTGATGCTTCCATCCCGCCATCAGGAAGCAGCTACAGGTATTTTTTATCAGCATCAAAAGCTGGCTACGCAACACATACCACAGACACTATAAGAATATCAAGCGAGGCAACACTAACAGTAAATGCCCCTGCATCATGAAGTTTTTGCGGTTTTACACAAGTATAGGGAACGCCAACGCCTGCGCAAACATTTACTGTGGCGGTCAGCAACCTTACTGCCGATATTGAAATAACACCAACAGAAAACTTCGAAGTGTCGGCAGACGGCACACAATGGTTCAGCAGCCCTTCTGTTTTGTCCATTGCGCCATCAGCAGGCACTGTGCCAACCACCACTATTTATGTAAGGCTTAACGCCACCGCTGTAGGTATTTACACTGGCAATGTTGCCAACATAACTGTTGGGGATGGCCCAATAAATATACCGGTAAAGGGAAGGACTGTGCCGCCATCAACCTCTGTTGTGCTGCAAAACTGGCCGCTTGTAGCTGATACAAACGATGACCCGGCACTAAGGTCCCCGGGCGTTATAGCCAGCAGCCCTGTATTCAATAACTTATTTACAACGGACGGGTCGTTGCCCGCCCCTACCGGTACAATCCCGGCTTACTCATCACAATATGGGCAGGCCTTTGGCGCTAATACTGCAGGCAACAACTGGCAAAATGTTGGCAGCACTTTGAAGCGGCATTACTACGAAGAGTTTACGGTTACTGCGTCGGCTGGTAATTCTGTAAGGGTTGACTCTATTACTTTCCTCACAGATTTTTATAATACCATTAGTGGTATTAAAATGGCTGCTGCATATTCAAAGAATGGCTTTTCCTCCCCGGCTGATTCATCCGAATTCAGCGATGGCATTGGGCCAACAGGAAGCAGCCTTGTAGTAAGTGCCAATGGCAGTTTCGCAAGGTCGTTCCCTTTATTACAAAGCAATCCAGGGCCTGTTAATTATTACGCACTGGCGTTAAACGGAACCGATGGCGTTTCGCTCAATGAAAACGAAACATTGCATATAAGGTTGTATTGGGCATGTGGCAGCACAGGCACGCCAAGGTTTGCCATGCTGAAAAATGTATCAGCAAAAGGGTTGGTAACAACCCCTGTCCCCTTGTCGTTAACTTATTTTACCGCCGTGCACTTCAATGGCAAAACACAGTTAGGCTTTAATACAGAGAACGAAATAAACGTACAGGGTTTTGATGTGGAAAGAAGCATTGACGGGTATCAATTTCTGCCTGTAGGTTTTATAGCGGCAAAAAATACATCAGGCCGGCACAATTATATATTTATTGATGGCGATGGGTTATATGGCACTATTTACTACCGCCTTAAAATAAAGAACCTTGACGGGGCCTACACATACAGCCATGTACAAACAGTAAATATACCAAGGCCAGGAAAACTCAGGATTGTACCAAACCTTGTAACAGACTATGTAAATGTGTTTCACAGCAAAGCAAAAGCAGGCGCAAAAATCCAGGTCTACGCCGCCGATGGAAGGGCCATAATAGAATTGCAGGTGAGCAAAGACGCTGTACAAACTGTTGTAGCCACAGGCGTTATACCGCAGGGCGTTTACCACCTTGTGTTTGTAAATAGCGGCAAAGTGGAGTTTGTAAAATTTGTAAAGCAATAGCTG
Source organism: uncultured Ferruginibacter sp. (assembly GCA_964426665.1). Taxonomy (GTDB): domain Bacteria; phylum Bacteroidota; class Bacteroidia; order Chitinophagales; family Chitinophagaceae; genus Ferruginibacter. The sequence continues at coordinate 11,674 of CAYRRL010000008.1, forward strand.
TTTTTACAGGGCATTTTTAACTCATTGGTTACTAAACACCTCGGGAACGTTTGCGTAGAAAGATGATTTTTAAAAGCAACTTTATACGCTTTTTTTTACCCTATTCTTTACATTTGTTTCTGTTATTTCTGGATATACTCCATTAGCTGAAATTAATTGCTTGCCGGTAAATTTTTCCAAATACATGCCGGTTTTTAAAAATGGAAGCTGAAGTGTTTTTAAATACACCAGTGCCACATATCAGAAATGCTGCTAAGTTTCTCCGTACAAAATGATTGCTGAATACAGTGCTTTTTGCTTATAACAGCACCTGCTTTTTTAAAAAACAGTAATTACAATAATAAAAATTTGTGTATGAAAAATAGATTTACTCTGTTCTTGATTGCAGCATTCTTCAGCATAGCTGCATTTGGCCAAAATACTGGGTACCGGACTGTTGCAAGCGGCAGTTGGGATGATGTTGCTATATGGGAAAGGACCGCAAATGTGTATAGTGCATCACCAACCTGGGCGCCTATTGATGTAGGGCTTGGCCAAACAGTCCCCTCTTCTAACCACATTGTTTACATACGGTCAGGCCATACTGTTACAACCGCTGCCACTAAAAGCAGCCTTAACCTTATAATTGAAGCTGGTGGAACATTAACCCCGGGCGCTACCTTAAGAGTAGGGGTTGCTTCATCGGCTTCAGGAGGCGGCTTTGTTGATACGTTAAAAGTTGATGGAACATTGGGCGCACCGGGCTCTCAATTTGCCCTGGAATTAGGCACTTCATGCAAGTCATTATGGATTACAGGAACAGGAACTATCCAGATGGGCAGGTTCAGGCCCAATAACAATAATCTTAACTACCCCGGAAGCATGGCCCTGAATGCCGGGACAGGCGCAGTTGTTATTTTTGATAAAGACATAAATTTTAGCCAAAGCGGCAACTACGCATTTTCTGGCTTCAACTCCACCCCGGTAAACGATTCAATCACCCTGGTAATTCCGTCAGGAAGGACAATAGTACTTAGCGACCCTACAAGTTATTTTCACAATGACTTATCTGCGTCCGCAACGGCAAAAGGGAAAATTGTTTATAACGTTAATGGAACGCTGGATTTAAGCGCACACACAAGTACAACAGGCGGAACTAAATTAATACCATTGCAGGATGCTGCTTCTACTATTACGCTCAATGTTGGTGGCTTATTGAAATTGGGAGCTTATTTTAAAGCAGATACAATAGCAACTTCTCTGGGTGGTGTCTATATGAATATTAATAATGGCGGATTAGTCGATGCGTCATTAACAACAAAACTTATTACAGGTACTGTAGGTGCAGCAGCAGCTTCGCCCAATATATACTTCGTAATATCAGGCAACGGCTCTCTTAGAAGAACCGTTCCAGCTGATGGCTCAAGGACTGAATTTAATATCGGCACAAGCCTTACAAGCTATACCCCAGTAACGATAAGCAGCCCCGGGCCTTCGGAAGTTTATACAGTTACTTTGAAAGATGCATTCACAAACCCTGCGCCTGCTGTTTCATTGCAAAAGGAATGGAATATTTCAGAAGCAACTGCGGGGGGCAATTCAACAGATACGCTCCGCTTTCAATGGACAATCGCTGATCAAACAAACGGTTTTACCGGTGCAAGCCCGGTATTTGTACGCCGCTGGAATGGCTCTGGCTGGGATGAAGTGCAGGCTTCTGTATCTGGCGCCGGCACAGCAGCAAGCCCTTATGTTGCCAGGGCTACAGGCTTCAGCGCATTCGGATTGTTCATTCTTTCAAATACGGGCACTACTCCTGTGGCATTTGTAAATGTAAAAGCATTCCAAAAACAAAATGGAATACAGGTTGAGTTCGGCAATGCAACTGAATCTGATATTGCTAATTACGTTGTTGAAAAATCTGCCGACGGCATCAATTTTACAGCAGCAACTATGCTTCAGCCCAAATCAAACAATGGCGGCCTTAGCAGCTACTCTTATTTTGATGCGGCACCTAAAAAAGGCAACAATTTCTACAGGATAAAAGCTACAGAAAGAAACGGCAATATAAAATACAGCGCTACATTAAGCATAAGGCTGCAAACCAACGGTATTTGGGTAAATGTGTATCCTAACCCTGTAAAAGGCAGCAATGCAAATGTGCAGCTGGAAAACTTTGAAAGGTCGGTATATACTATTGCCGTGTTCAACCAAATGGGCCAGAAAATATATTCAAAAAATATAAGCCACAACGGCGGCACTGCCACCTATGGCATCGAATTGCCTGCACAGGCCAAAAAAGGTGTTTACAGTGTGCAGGTAGGCAACACAGTTACTAAAGTGATTAATAAGATAGTAGTGGAATAAACGGTTATGCATTGAGCAAAAAAAGAGCCCCCAATTTTTTGGGGGCTTTTCTTTTGTCTTTACCGCAGCAAAAGAAGAAACAGTGTTTTGCCCAGAAGGGCTCTAGGTAAACTTCATGGTTTCTATTCTTTGTAGCAACAAACTTCAAAACTTCTTAAAAACTACAGTGAAAAAAACCCATCATTCCCGGTAACGATTGCATAAAAAAATCAATTGAATCAAAATAATTTCTTTGGTTTATTGTGTAGCTTTCAGCACTGTTCCGGGGTTCATATACGCATGCCCGGATGCATGAACTAATTGCCAAAATAAATTATGAAAAAATCTTGCCACAGCTTTACAGCGACTGTACTGCTTTCACCAAATAAGAAAAAAACTGCACAATTGTTTTTGAGGAAAACTTTCCTGCTAATGGCGGCAGTTTTATTTTTATCAATAAACAGCAATGCCCAATTCACTGCTACATGGTCGTTTGCATCTGATGGTTCTTCTGTGGTGGCAGGCACACAAGCTGCTAATGTAACCGCTGGCGTTATGTCCCCTTTCATGGCAACAGGCACCGGCACTTTCGGCACCAACGGCTATGCTATGCAAACCACCCGTGCCAACTGGCCAACGGCTGCATCAGATGATTACCGGCTTGATTTCCCAATAGCGCCTGCCGCAGGTTTTGATATCAATCTTACTTCGCTCACCTTCAGGCCCCGGACGTCTGGCGGCAGCGGCAACAGCGCAGTGGAACTTGCTTATCAGGAAGACGGGGCAGGGCCCTGGATACCCATTACCGGTACCCCTGCATTTCCGTATGTGTTTAGCGGCAGCAGTACTGGGCTCACCTATAACGGCACGCTCAGTGCTACTTTTACAAGCGGCCATACTTATGTAATAAGAATGTATGTGTACTGGCAAACATCCGGTTCTTCCGCTAATACCAACCGCACAAACACAATCGGTGCGTTAGTGTTTGGCGGCAATACTGTAGTTTCGGGCCCGGTGCCAACAGTTACAACCACTGGCAGCAGCGCTGTTACAAGAAGCACTGCAACAGCAAGCGGCGACATAACACCAGTTTCGTCACCCGTTACAGAAAGCGGTATTTGCTGGAGCACAACAGCTAACCCCACCACTTCTGACGCACACCTGGCAACAAGCCCGCTGGTTAGCAGCGGCCCATTCAATGTAAATATTACAGGCCTTTTGGCGGGCACACTTTACCATTACAGGGCTTATGCTATTAATGGTGTGGGCACAGGTTATGGCGCAGACCTTACTTTTACAACTGACGCAGCAATACTGCCAACAGTTACTACCACCAATGCTTCTGCTATAACAGCTATTTCAGCTGCCAGCGGCGGCAATGTAAGCGATGATGGCGGCAGCCCGGTTACACAAAGAGGCATTACCTGGAATACTGCAGGCTCTCCCGTAATAACAGCCGATCCGTTTAGTTCTAATGGAACAGGAACTGGCAGTTTTAACAGCGTTGCACAAATATTAAACGCTTCCACTGCTTACCGCCTGAGGGCTTATGCCACTAACAGTGTTGGCACGGCTTATGGCAATGAAGTGACTTTCACCACGCTGGCGCCTACCCCAACATTGCTTGTTGTACCAGATTCATTGGCTTTTGGCACAATACTTCAGGGGGCAACATCGCCAGTTCAGTCCTATTCTTTATCAGGCTACTTTTTAACACCGGCTGCGGGCAATATTACTATTACGGCCCCGCCCGGTTATAAAATTTCATTAGCAAGCGGCAGCGGCTTTGTTACATCGCTTACAATTCCATATACAGCCGGCACGCTGGCAGCTACTACTATTTATGTGGTGCTTTCACCAGCAGTTTTGGCCAGCTATGATAAAAAAATCACCAACAGTGGTGGCGGGGCACCTGTTGCCAATGTAATTGTGAGCGGCGCTATTGAGCCGGTTGGCGGGCAGGGCAAACAAGGCTTCTCTAATAAAGGAAAAGATTTTTGGGTTGGCTACGGAGCTACAGAAAAAATGACTGGAGACAATAGCCAGGATTTGCGGTTTACGTTTAATAACCCGAATGCTGTAGCCGCTAACATTACTATTTCAATTCCAAACCAGGCTGGCTTTACACCTTTAACATATGTAGTGCCTGCAAACTCTGTTATCACAACAAATGCCAATGAAATACCAGAAGGCGCAACCGCTGGTGTGGATGCAAGGCTTAGGGCAGAGGGTGTTTCCAATGCAGGCATCCATATTGTGAGCGACCAGCCAATTGTTGCTTATGCACATAATGTAACATCACAAGTGTATGCAGCAACAGTATTGTTCCCCACACCAACTTTGGGAAGGGAATACACCTCTCTAAACTTTACACAACGTTTTAACAGTAGCTCTGCTGCCAACAGATCTTATTGTTTTGCTATAGCAACACAGGACAATACACAACTGGAAGTAGTATTGCCCCCCGGGGTTTCAACAGAAACGCATGCCGCCGGCACAACATTTACGCAAACGCTTAATACAGGCGAAGTCTTGAATCTTTTTGGTTCAGCTTCAGGGGAAACTGGCGTTGATATGACCGGTGTTGTTGTAAGGTCAATCAGCGGCACAACAGGTTGTAAACCATTCGCATTTTTCTGTGGGTCAGGTAAAATAACGATAGACTGCAGCACTAACAGCAATGTATCCGGCTCGGGCGACAACCTGTTCCAGCAAATGTTCCCTAAAGTGGCGTGGGGATATAAGTATATTGTGGTTCCAACACAACCGGCCCACATGAATATAGGGCACGTTCGTGTATTGGTTGATGATGCCTCAGCAGTAGTAAAAAGAAACGGCATTGCTTTAACAGGCATTATTAATAATACCTACTACGAGTACCTTAATAGTGCTGCTAGTGTGGATGTGATAGAAGCAGACAAGCCAGTGATGGTGGCGCAATACATGACTACTAAAGGCCAGTGCGGCAACCCAAGCGCCAGCACAGGCGACCCTGAAATGATTTACCTGAGCTCAGTGCAACAAACCATTGATACTGTTTCACTAGTTTCTTCACCATTAGGCAACTCAAGCAACAGGTCGCATTTTATCAATGTAACTTTAAAAACCGCAGATGCCTCCAACTTCTTGCTTGATGGCTTGCCGGTAGCCTTCACGCCTGTTGCCAATGACCCTAGCGGTTTATATTCTTATGCACAAATACCGGTGGCACAATCATCGCATACATTAACCTGCCCAGGCGGCTTTAATGCTATTGCATATGGGGTAGCCGGCGACGAAAGTTATGGCTACAATGCAGGAACCAACCTGGTTGACCTGTTCTCTGGCTTTAATATCCAGAACCAATATGCTTCA
>CAYRRL010000009.1:0-4726 GCA_964426665.1 uncultured Ferruginibacter sp.
GAAAAAAGCAAGAGACATGGAGAAGCAAGCCAGAAGAGGGCGGCGGCTGTTTGCTGGATTATGCATCGCATGTGATTGATTTGGTAAATTATATTGTTGCCCCTATCAATAAAGTGCATGGCGCATTGCTAAAATCAATTTACTCAGGCAATGTGGAAGATGCTGTGTATGCGTTGGTGGAAACCAGCAATAAACTATCCGGTGTGCTTTCTGTGAACTGGAGCGATGAAACCTACCGTAAGATGAGCACAACCGTGACGGTAATTGGCGACAAAGGGAAGATAATTGTGGATGCAACTGAAATGAAAATTTATTTTAAAGAAGATAAATGCCCTGCGCCTTACACTAAAGGCTGGAATGTAAAACACATAAATGATTTTGCCGAAGAGGTAGCTTTTTACCTAAGGGGCGAAGAGTATTCTGCACAAATTGACTACTTCATTAAAGCGATTGAAGGCAAAGTGCCAAATAGCAAAAACACATTTGAAAGCGCATGGATGACAGACAGCGTAATTGAAAAGATAAAAAACAACAAAAACTAATTTTAAGCAATGGAAAGAATATTATTTGGCGATAACCAGTTTTTTGGCGTAAACCATGTGTCTGATGAAAAGAGCAGGGCGCAGATGATGAAGTTTAAAGAAGACAAAACCATTTTACGCACCATCGATATAGCAAGGGAAGAAGGCGTGAATACCTTTATGTGCACTACACATGACCGCATTGCCAATATCTGCGACCTGATAAGGCAGGAGCCTGCAAAATACCAGGGCTTCAACATTTACCCTTGTATGCCGTATGCACACAAATATGCTAATGCGGTAACTGAGCTTGGCATTGTAGGCACATTAAAGCAGTATGTCCCCGGTAATTTTTTTGGCTCTTTGTTCAAAGGCGGTATTGCATTCGTGTCAAAAGATTACATGGCTATGATGGAACTGCTGATAGATGCCGAGATGAAAATGTTTAAAGGCATCAATACGCCTGTAATCTTTATACAAAATGTGTTAACAGATTTGATAATGGGGCTTGGCATGAAAGACGTATTGAAAGAATACCATGCTTACATAATTAAAAAACACAACGCTGAACCTGCATACATTACTATGAACATGCCCATGCTGCTTGATATGCTGGAAAGCGTTGGCATTAAAAACCCAATTATTTGCTCTTCTATCAATATTGATGGTTTCCGCATGAGCGGCGGCAAGGAACTGTATGAGCATACATTAAAAACAAGGGAAGTGCGTGGCATTGCCATGCAGGTATTAAGCGGCGGCGCCACGCCCGTTAAGCAGGCTTTGGAATATGTGTGCAACCTTCCAAAAGTGGAATCAATTTTGTTTGGTGCCTCTTCCAAAGGCAATATCCATGAAACGGTTTCTCTGATCAGGCAGTTTGACGCTGCAAAGAAACCAGCATAAAACGCAATAATAATTTGTTAACAGCAGCGTTTTAAACAATATCAAACAATAATTCAAACCCACATACCATGTTAGTAACAATAGTAGCAGGGGCAAGGCCCAACTTTATGAAAATAGCCCCCATCATCAAGGCTATTTTTAAAGCACAAGACCAGGGGCTTGCCATTCAGTACCGCCTTGTGCATACGGGCCAGCACTACGACAAAAAAATGAGCGGCGACTTTTTTGAGCAGCTTGGCATTCCCGACCCACATGTTAATCTGGAATGTGGCGGCGGTACCCAGGCAGAGCAAACTGCAGGCATAATGGTAAAGTTTGAAAAAGACCTGATAGAAAACAGGCCAGATGTTGTGCTGGTGGTGGGTGATGTTACTTCTACCATGGCATGTACCATTTCTGCAAAAAAATTATGTGTGGATGTGGTGCATGTGGAAGCTGGCATACGCTCTGGCGATATGACAATGCCCGAGGAAATAAACCGTATTGTTACAGATGCCATCTGCGACCATTATTTTACTACCAGCCAGCAAGCCAATGACAATTTAAGGAAAATGCATGTGCCAGACAGCAGCATACATTTTGTAGGCAATACAATGATTGATACTTTGTTTCAAAACCTCGACAGGCTGAAAAAACCTTCCATTTGGGAGGAGCATAAACTTAACGAAGGCAATTATTTTTTGGTTACGCTGCACAGGCCGTCCAATGTGGACGACCCAAATAAATTAAAGTTGTTGCTGGATGCCATCACTAATACTACAGGGAATTACCCTGTTATTTTCCCTGTGCACCCACGCACAAAAAAGATACTTGACACATTCAACATCAGCGCCAGCAAATTAATAACTATTGACCCGTTAGGCTATCTTGAATTTATCTACCTCGTTAAAAATGCAAAAGGCATTATTACAGACTCTGGCGGCATTACAGAAGAAGCAACTGTACTGCATATCCCATGCCTTACGCTCCGCAATTCAACCGAAAGGCCAGAAACGGTAACACAAGGAACCAATGAGCTGATAGGCGACAATATTGAAAAACTCCAATTGTACCTGAAAAAAATATTGGACAATAATTGGAAAAAAGGCACTGTGCCCGATTTATGGGACGGCAATACTTCTGAAAGGATTGTGAACGTTTTGTATGGCATTTATCAAAAAGAACTGGCTGCAGCCATTTAATACCTCCGTTTAATTTTTTGCATGAAAGTTTTAGTAACAGGCACTGCTGGTTTTATTGGTTTCCATTTGGCCAACAGGCTTATCCGAGATGGTTTTGAAGTAACTGGCGTTGATTCTATCAATGACTATTATTCTGTGAGCCTGAAACTTGACAGGCTGAAAGCTGCTGGCATTGCTGCTGATAATATTGAATACAATAAACTTTACAATAGCAGCACATTAAAAGGCTATTCATTTATTCAATTAAAATTAGAAGACCGTGAAAACCTTGAAGCGTTGTTCAAATCGCAAAAATTTGATGTAGTGGTAAACCTTGCTGCACAGGCAGGCGTGCGCTACAGCATTACCAACCCATCAGCATACATAGACAGTAATATAGTTGGTTTTGCCAATGTGCTGGAATGCTGCAGGCACAACAACATTAAACACCTTGTATATGCCAGCAGCAGCAGTGTGTATGGTTTAAATGAAACAATCCCATTTGAAACAGACCATACTGTTGACCACCCTATCAGCCTGTATGCTGCTACTAAAAAAAGTAACGAACTAATGGCGCATGTTTACAGCCATTTGTACAATATGCCCACTACAGGCCTTCGCTTTTTTACAGTATACGGCCCTTGGGGCAGGCCCGATATGGCGATGTACCTTTTTACAAAAGCCATCATTAACAATGAGCCGATACAGGTATTCAACAACGGGGAGATGGAAAGGGACTTTACATATATAGATGATATTGTTGACGGCATAGTTCGGGTTATAAACAACACCCCTAAAGGCAACCCCGGCTGGAATGGAAAAGAACCGCAGCCATCCACATCCAAAGCGCCTTACCAAATTTACAATATCGGCAACAGCCAGCCTGTAAAACTCACTGCCTTCATAGAAGCCATCGAAAAAAAATTGGGCAAAAAAGCAACCAAAACAATGATGCCCATGCAGCCCGGCGATGTGCACAAAACCTACGCTGATGTAACCAGCCTGAAAAATAACACAGGCTATCTCCCCTGCACGTCAATTGAAACAGGTGTCAATAATTTTATTGACTGGTACCTGAGTTATTACAAAGATTCCCCAACTAAGTAACTTGTTGATTTTTTGATCAGGCATTATTGCCTTGATTGAACGGCAGTGGCGACGCTCCGTTCAACTAATACTTTCAATTGTGCTTTCGCCATTTTCCACTATAAACTGCACAAACCAGCAAGCCCTTAATAAGGCTTTCTCATATAGCTTAAAAAAATTACCTTCGCACCTCATTTTAATAAACGGCACATGGAGCGTAACAGCAAAATTTATATAGCAGGCCACCGGGGCATGGTGGGCAGCGCTATCCTCCGCAACCTAACTGCTAAGGGCTTCGCTAATATCATCACCCGTACATCTTCGGAACTTGACCTTAGGAACCAGCAACTGGTAAATGATTTTTTTGAGGCAGAAAAACCTGATTATATTTTTTTAGCAGCAGCCAAAGTGGGCGGCATAATGGCCAACAGTACATACAAGGCCGACTTCATTTATGAAAACCTGATGATAGAATCCAACATCATTCATGCTGCATATAAAACCAATGCCAAAAAATTAATGTTTCTTGGCAGTTCCTGCATCTACCCAAAAATGGCGCCACAGCCTTTAAAAGAAGATGCGTTGCTGACCAGCCCATTGGAACCCACCAACGAGCCCTATGCCATTGCTAAAATTGCCGGCATAAAAATGTGCGAAGCTTACCGTGCCCAATATGGATGCAATTTTATTAGTGTAATGCCAACCAACCTGTATGGCTACGGCGATAATTACGACCTTGTAAATTCCCATGTATTGCCGGCGCTGATACGAAAAATGCACGAAGCAAAAGAAAGCAATGCAGCAGAAATGACAGTATGGGGCACAGGAAGGCCTAAAAGGGAGTTCCTGTTTGCTGATGACCTTGCAGAAGCATGCGTATTCCTGATGGATACATACAATGAGGAGCAACTGATAAATGTTGGCACTGGAGAAGACATGAGCATTGCAGATTTGGCACGCCTCATAAAAGATATTATTGGCTTTAAAGGCGAAATTGTTTTTGATTCATCCAAACCCGATGGCACGCCCCGCAAGCTAATGGATGTAAGCAAGCTG
>CAYRRL010000009.1:4736-17143 GCA_964426665.1 uncultured Ferruginibacter sp.
GCATACAATTAGCATACAGGGATTTTTTAAAAAAAGAATTAGTACGGAAATAAATTATACTCTCAAATACTCCTTATAAAAATGTCAACAAAAACCCATAATGGCAAGACAGCTTTGATAACCGGCATTACAGGCCAGGACGGCGCTTACCTTGCTGATTTTTTATTGAAGAAAGGCTACAAAGTTCATGGCATTAAAAGAAGGTCATCGCTCATCAATACACAAAGGATTGACCACCTGTACCAGGACCTGCATGAAAAGAATGTAAAACTGCACCTGCATTATGGCGACATGACGGACAGCACTAACCTCATCAGGATAATACAGGAAACACAGCCAGACGAAATTTACAACCTTGCTGCGATGAGCCATGTAAAAGTTAGTTTTGACGAGCCGGAATACACAGCTAATGCAGACGGTATTGGCACACTGCGCCTGCTGGAAGCTATCAGGATTTTAGGGCTTGAAAAAAAGTGCCGCATCTACCAGGCAAGCACATCAGAACTGTACGGGCTGGTGCAGGCAGTGCCACAAAGCGAAACCACTCCATTTTATCCAAGAAGCCCTTATGCGGTGGCTAAATTATATGCATACTGGATTACAGTAAATTACCGTGAAGCGTATGGCATGTATGCATGCAACGGTATTTTGTTCAACCACGAAAGCCCTAACCGTGGCGAAACATTTGTAACAAGAAAAATTACCCGTGCTGTTGGCGCTATTGTAAAAGGCAAGCAGCAAAAAATGTATATGGGCAATTTGGAGGCCCGCCGCGACTGGGGCCATGCAAAAGATTATGTGGAAGCCATGTGGATGATATTGCAGCAGGAGGTACCTGAAGATTATGTAATAGCTACAGGTATCACCACCACTGTCAGGGACTTTATTAAAATGGCTTTTGCTGAAGCAGGCATTGAGGTGGAATTCAGCGGCGAAGGGGTAAACGAAATTGGCAAAGTAAAATCATGCAGCAACCCTGCATACCAGTTGCCAACTGGCAAAGAAGTGGTGGTAGTTGACCCTGAATATTTCCGCCCTACCGAAGTGGATTTGCTGATAGGCGATGCCACAAAAGCAAGAACAAAATTAGGCTGGGCGCCAAAATACGATTTGGCTGCATTGGTAAAAGAAATGGTGGCAAGCGATATTGCCAATGCATAGTTGCTCTTTTCTGTTTTTTTTTGAAAAAATTTAAGCTGCGTTTTCTTCGCAGCTTTTTTATTTGTTAATATATTTTTTATTTATATCTTTCAAAAGAAATTTTAAGTGCCTCCGCCACCCTCAATTTTTTAAAACCAAAAAACTACCGGCTATGATTATCCATCTTTGCTTTGCATTTGTTTGCAGCGTAGGTTTTGCGCTCATCCTTACTTTTGTGCTTAAAAGAAGGGCGCCGGGGCCATTCAACGGCATACTCTATTTCTTTGCTATCATTTTTGCGTTTACAGCCGGGCTGGGCCTTTTGATAAACCCTATTGGCCCAACTTTTAAAGGGGTGCCATGGCTGGCAGTTGCTGCTATTGCTTTGCTCATTATGCTATTAATTGCCGAGCTTCTCCCCCATCACGAAAAAGGCATGATTGTAAAACATGACCCTGAATTAACCGAAGAAGAAAGGGATGAGCAGACACTTGAAAGGGAATTCAACCTGTTAATAGGATTGATTTTTGTTATTCTTATTGCTGCCATTGTTTATGTAGCAACAAGCGACAAGCAAATCCGGATGAGCTTTTGATTGCTACAATGGGATGTTGCCATGTTTTTTTCTTGGCCGTTTCACTACTTTGTTTTCGAGCATGGCAAATGCTTTGATTAGTTTACGCCTTGTTTCTTTTGGCTCTATCACTTCATCAATAAAGCCCCGTTCTGCCGCTGTGTAAGGGTTGGCAAACAGAGCGGCGTATTCAGCTTCCTTTTCCAGCAATTTTTTAGCAGGGTCTTTCGCTGCAGCAATTTCATTTTTAAAAATAATTTCGCTGGCCCCTTTTGCCCCCATCACTGCTATCTCTGCTGATGGCCAGGCAAAATTCATATCTGCGCCTATGTGCTTGCTGTTCATTACATCGTAAGCGCCGCCATAAGCTTTTCTGGTGATAACGGTGCAGCGTGGCACAGTGGCTTCGCTTAATGCATACAACAGCTTTGCGCCATTGGTAATAATGCCATGCCATTCCTGGTCAGTGCCGGGCAAAAAACCAGGCACATCTACTAAAACCAGTAGCGGAATATTAAAGCAATCGCAAAACCTGGTGAACCTTGCGCCCTTTTTAGAACTATCAATATCCAGTACGCCGGCAAGGCTCATTGGCTGATTGGCCACAATGCCAATGCTTCTGCCTGCCAGCCTGGCAAAACCAACAACAATATTGGATGCATAACCTTTATGTATTTCAAAGAAAGAACCTTCATCGCAAATGCCGTCAATTACGCTCCGCATATCATAAGGCTGGCTGGCATTTTCCGGAACGATTGTTTCTAATCCCTCTCTCACCTCCTCCCCTAAAGTGTATGGAAGCGCCGGCAATACATCTTCGCAGTTCTGCGGCATATAGCCCAATAATTTTTTTACCTGCTCAATACAATCCATGTCGTTTATTGCCGTTAAATGCGTAACACCGGATTTTGTTGCATGCGTAGCTGCGCCGCCTAATCCTTCAAGGCTTACTTCTTCGTTCGTTACAGTTTTCACCACATTCGGGCCGGTAACAAACATATAACTGGTGTTCTCCACCATGATAGTAAAATCTGTTATGGCCGGTGAATACACTGCCCCGCCGGCACACGGCCCCATAATAGCAGAGATTTGCGGTACTACGCCAGAAGATTGCACATTCCTGTAAAAAATTTCAGCATAGCCGCCCAGCGACCTTACACCTTCCTGTATCCTTGCTCCACCTGAATCATTAAGGCCGATTATTGGCGCTCCTGTCTTCATAGCCATATCCATTATTTTACAAATCTTCTCTGCCTGTGTTTCAGACAATGCACCGCCAAACACAGTAAAATCCTGAGCAAAAGCATAAACTAACCTTCCATTCACCGTGCCATAACCGGTTATTACGCCATCGCCATAAAACTGTTGCTCATCCATTCCAAAATCTTTGCTGCGGTGTGTTACCAATGCACCAATCTCTTCAAACGAGCCTTCATCCATCAACAGCATTATCCTTTCCCTTGCAGTAAGCTTCCCTTTTTCATGCTGGGCTTCTATGCGGTTGGCGCCACCGCCAAGTTTGCCAGCTTCCAATTTTTCTTTTAGTATTTCGGTTTTTGTTTTCATTGATTTTGTTTTACCGGTTTGGCCTGCTGTAACCGCCGGGGTTTACTCAGCCATTCTCTGCTTCCAATTTGACGGCCCATTTATCACAGGCTTTACAATCTTCTGTTTGCTCAAATAATATTTCAATGCAATTAATGCCGCTGCCTCCGCATTGGCTTTTTGTTTTTCTTTTATTTTATCTGCAGTATAGTGCGCTGCTACAAAATGCGTATCAAAGTTCCCTGATAAAAAAGCTTCATGCTCAAACACAAATGTTCCAAATGGCAAAGTTGTTTTTACTCCCTCAACTTTATATTCCCTGATGGCCTGCAACATTTTTTGTATTGCTTCCGCCCTGCTGTTTCCATGCGTAACCAATTTTGCAATCATCGGGTCGTAATAAATAGGAATCCCCATCCCTTCCTCATACCCATCATCTACTCTTATACCTTCCCCTGTTGGTTTCCTGTATGTTGTCAAAGTGCCAACCGATGGCAGGAAATTATTCAAAGGGTCTTCAGCATATACCCTTAACTCAACTGCATGCCCATTGATTGAAAGGTTATCCTGTGCAAAAGATAATTTTTCCCCTCTTGCAATTTTTATTTGCTCTTCCACCAAATCAATCCCGGTTATCATTTCTGTCACAGGATGCTCTACCTGAAGCCTGGTGTTCATCTCCAAAAAATAAAAATTCAGTTTATCATCCAATAAAAACTCAACCGTGCCCGTGCTCGTATAATTGCATGATTTTGCCACCATCACAGCAGCTTCGCCCATTTGTTTTCTTACAGCGGGGCTAAGAATGGAGGATGGTGATTCTTCCACCACCTTTTGATGCCGGCGCTGTATGCTGCATTCCCTTTCAAACAAATGAACAGTGTTTCCATAATTATCCGCCAGCACCTGTATCTCAATATGCCTTGGCGATGAAACATATTTTTCAATAAAGACTGAGCCATCGCCAAATGCTGCTTTAGCTTCGCTTATTGCCCTTTGCATTTGCTCTGCCAAATCATTTTCTTTTTCAACAATTCTCATGCCTTTTCCGCCGCCGCCTGCAGATGCTTTTATCAAAACCGGGTAACCAACATCTGCTGCTATTTTCTTTGCGGCACCAACATCCTCTATCGCTTCATCAATGCCTGGCACCATAGGTATGTTGTATTTCTTTACGCATTCTTTCGCTGCCAGTTTGCTGCCCATTATTTCCATTGCTTCCGGCGAAGGCCCAATAAATACAATGCCTGCAGCTTTTACTTTTTTTGCAAAGCCTGCATTTTCGCTCAAAAACCCATAGCCCGGGTGTATGCCGTCAACATTCAGTTGCTTGCAATACGAAATAATTTTATCGCCATTGAGATAAGATTCTGCAGATGGCGCAGGCCCCAGGCAAACAGCTTCATCAGCAAACAATACATGCGGCGCCCCCCTGTCTGTTTCTGAATACACAGCCACAGTTTTAATGCCCATGCGTTTTGCTGTACGCATAATTCGCAATGCAATCTCTCCCCTGTTAGCTACCAAAATTTTTTTCATTTACAAAACATTTACCAATAACACTTAACGAGAAACAAAAAATGATTCATTCCAGTTCAATAAGCACTTGCCCTTTTTCAACTGCCTGTCCTGCAGATACTGAAACTTTTTTTATAACTCCGCTTGCCGGCATCGTGATAATATTTTCCATTTTCATTGCACCAAGTATCAATAGCTTTTCCCCTTCCTCTATTTCCTGGCTTTCTTTTACTGCTATATCCAGCACAATACCAGGCATTGGCGCTTTTATTTCTTTTATTTGTTTGGCTGCTGCCTTGCTGAAGCCCATTTCATCAAGCATCTGTGCCAGGCGGTCTTTTATTTCCACTTCAACCGTTTCCCCTTCTATTTCCAATTTTATTTTTTTTCCGGTGGCATCTTCTTCCAGCAACTTTGCATTTACAGAGCGGTTATTAACCAGCAGGCTAAATTCAGTAGCGGATTTTTTTACTATGGCAGTTGCAGCTATTGTATTATCATCAAAAGAAAATTCAAATCCATTTGCCTTCACTTTCCATGCTGGGCTTACAGGCATATCGTATAAATTTGTTTAAAGATAATCGTTTCGCCGATATGAAAAATAACAATGCCATTTTGAAAACACAAAGGCTTCTGCTGCGGCCTTTTGAAAACAGCGATATTGAGAATGTGTTTAAAGGCTTGTCGCACCCTGATGTGATAAAGCATTATGGGGTGAGCTATTCGTCACTGGAAGAAACAAAAAACCAGATGCAGTTTTTTAACGATTTAGAAAAAAACGGTTCAGGCCGCTGGTGGGCTGTATGCTCTTTGGGCAATACAATTTTTTATGGCGGCTGTGGCTTAAACAATATCAATAAACTACACCGCCGTGGGGAAATTGGTTATTGGCTATTGGCTGAGTATTGGGGCAATGGCATAGTGGCAGAAGCGTTGCCGCTTGTATATGAATATGGCTTTGCACACATGAACCTTCACCGTATTGAAGCAGTAGTGGAAACAGAAAACATCAATTCAAAAAAAGTACTGCAGAAACTTGGCTTTGCTTATGAAGGCACCATGAAAGAATGCGAAATAAAAAACGGGAAATATATCAGCCTTGAAATGTATTCAAAACTGAATCCCCATTTTTAGGAACAAACATTTTATTTATTTTTTTCACAAGGCCCTAATACAAGCCGGCCTATATCAATTTTTGTTTGCGGTGGGTTTTGAGAAATAGCCATGCATTGTATGCAGCCTTCCGGCACTGTTGGGTTTTGCACTACTCTGGCGCCTTCCATATAAATTTCCCAAATGATATTATTGGTAAGCAACTGAAATGCGCAGGTATTATGATAAGAAACTACATTACTATAATGAATGCCAGTTGTTACATCTTCCCAATCAGCATCACCAGCAATACTTCCATCTGTTATTTGTAAAATCACCCTGTCACAATCATACCTCAATACCTTGGCATGCGATCTATTGCAATTAGATGCTTTTTGTTTTGTGCAGGACAAATTCATAAGAACGGCTAATGAAAATGCCATAATGGCTATCAGTATTTTCATACATGTGTTTAGAAAGTTGACAACCCTTTACTATTAGCGGTTGCATGAAAAAGAAAAAAATTACGTGGCTTGCCTTGCCTTCAACTCAAGGTATTTGTTGATGGCATTTACGGTTAATTTTTCAGGCGGGGTAAGAACAGACAATATTCCATGCTTCATTAGTTCTTTTACAATCAATCGTTTTTCATAAGCGAATTTCTCTGCGATAGTTTTTAAATAAATGTCTTCGATATTGCCGGCAGGTTTTGCAGCCAATTGCACAAGCTCTGTATTTTCAAAAAACACCACCATCAGCAAATGGTATTTGGCAATGCTCTTTAAATAAGGCAATTGCCTTTTTAATCCGCTCATAGATTCAAAATTGGTGAACAATATGAGAAGGCTCCGTTGCTTTACACGGTTGCGAAGCTGCATATACAGCATTTCATAATCGCTTTCCAAAAAAGCCGTTTCCTGATTGTACAACAGTTGCAGTATGTTAGCCTTTTGTATTGGCTTCCTGTCAGCCGCCAGCATATTGCCCATCTTGTTTGAAAAAGTAAAAACGCCCACCCTGTCTTGTTTTTGCAGGCACACATTACTCAATACCAATGTGCTGTTAATAGCATAATCAAGCAGGCTCAAATTATTAAACGGCATTTTCATCAGCCTGCCTTTGTCAATAATGCAATACACCTGCTGGCTTTTTTCATCGGTGTAATTATTTACCATCAACGCACCTTTGCGTGCTGTGGCTTTCCAGTTCAATGTACGGATATCATCCCCCCTTACATATTCTTTTATCTGCTCAAACTCCATGCTATGGCCAATTTTCCTCATTCGCTTATTGCCAATATCCGGCTGCACCGTTGTTTTGGACAGCAATTCATATTTGCGCAACTGCATGAATGAGGGGTATACAGGCACCATCGCAGCTGCTTCCACTCTGTAACGCTTTGATAAAAAACCAAGCAATGATTGTACATATAGCAATATGCTGCCAAAATGGTATTCGCCCCTTTCCGTAGGCCTTACAGTATAAACAACAGTTTTTTTCTCGCCGGCCTTAAAGCGCCTGTTCACCAGCCAGTCACGTTTTTGAAATTGTTCCGGCAATTCATCAATGATTTGAATGATGGTTTCAAATGGTTTGTTGCTGGCAACCTGCAATGTTATTTTGTTTTCGTCGCCATTGCTGAAGCGCTCTGCCATTATTCTTTTTGCCGTTGGCCCATTGCCAATAAAAAAAAGAAAAATGTAGTCAATAACAGTGAGGGCCACTATCAGGTACCACATCGTTTTGGCCACAACAAAAAAAGGCGGGTAATAAAAAGCACCAACAAAAAAAACAATACAGATTCCTGCCACTATATAAAAGCGGGCAGGGATAAAAAGGTCGCCGATATGATTTTTAAAAAAATTCATTTTACCTTGGTACTTCCACAGCTTTTAAAATGTTTTCAATCAGTTCGTCAGCCGTTACACCTTCCATTTCTTTTTCTGGTGTAAGAATGATACGGTGGCGCAACACGGGTGCAGCCATTTCCTTTATGTCTTCCGGGGTTACAAAGTCCCTGCCCTTTAATGCAGCGCTTGCTTTGCTGGCCCTTAATATTGCAAGCGACGCCCTTGGCGAAGCCCCAAGGTATAAAGCAGGGTTGTTTCGGGTTTCGTTTACAATGCCCGCAATAAACTCCACCAATTTTGGTTCAATTATAACCGATTGAACCAATTGCCTGAACTCATGCAAATCGTTTGGTGATAACACTTTATTTACCTGCCCAAGCAACTGCGACTGGCTGCGGCCCTGCTGCGACAAAAGAATGCTTATCTCTTCTTTCATACTCGGGTACTGCACATCTATTTTAAAAATAAACCGGTCAAGCTGTGCTTCCGGCAACCTGTAGGTACCTTCCTGCTCAACAGGGTTTTGTGTGGCCAGTATTAAAAAGGGGAAACGCATCTCATGCGTAACGCCATCAACCGTTACCTGTCTTTCTTCCATCACTTCAAACAAAGCGGCCTGTGTTTTTGCCGGTGCCCTGTTTATTTCATCAATCAAAATAATATTGCTGAACACAGGCCCCGGCTTAAACCTGAAGTCGCCGTCTTTTGTATTGAACACAGAGGTGCCCACTACATCGCTGGGCATCAGGTCTGGTGTAAATTGTATCCTCGAAAAGTCGGCGTCAATAATTTTGGCCATCAGTTTGGCTGTGAGGGTTTTTGCCACTCCGGGCACGCCTTCAATTAAAATGTGCCCATCGCACAGCAGGCCTATCAGCATCAGGTCCAGCATTTGGTGTTGCCCAACTATTACTTTAGCTGCTTCGCTCCGGATGTTTTCCATGCTTTGATAAAGCCCCTGCAGGCCTATGCGCTGCCCAAAAATGTTTTCTTCCATTATCGTTTGTATTTATAAAAATTTTCAATTTTATTGTTAAGCCTCATCAAAAAATCCCCACCAACATCATCATAACGCTGCACCTGCTTTATCATGCTTACGAGTTCTTCCACTTCGTTTAAAGGCACATTGCTTTTTCGGCTAAGTGCACCAGTAAACTCTTCGTTTAAGTTGTGGGTGCTGATAAAATACTGGCTGCGTACATGTTCTAAAAAATATGTGGCCATTTTTTCTGCAATATTCCTGTGATCTTTTTTTTGAAGGTACAGCAATGCCACTGTTTCTGTAAATGCAACAGATGTATTTTTATTTGGCGCTATGGGTTTTATAATACGCTGCCTGCGCTTGCCGCCAAACAAAATGTACAATAGCAACAGCAATAAAGAAACCCAGAAAGCCCAGGCTGTAGCAGGAAATTTCAGCAATACAGAAAGGCCCGATACGCTTTCGCTTTCTTTATCGTTACCGGGCGCAGGCGGCAGGTTCCTTTTGTTGTAATAATCGTCCCAAAAGACAGCAGAAGGCACCGCAGGCATAAAAGAGAATGTACGCTGCAGGTATTTATAGTTTTCTTTTTGCAATAAAAAATAATTGCCAAACACCCTTGGCTCGCAATGGAGATAAAGCCTGCCCTTTCCATAAAAAACCACTACAAAATTGGGCTCTCCGTATTCGTTGGTGCCAAGCACCTTCGTATCCTCCTCATCAAACACTGTAAACGAATTATCAAGCGGCATATAATAATAACCGTAAGCAGTGCTATCGCCGTAGTATGGCGGTATTAAATGCACGCCGGTGTATTTCATATAAAAGAAAGAAACACCAGATGAAAAACCATCCTTGCTGCTGCCCAGCCCCAACTGTTGCAATAAGGAAGTATCAAACCGGGAAGCGCTTACAAAAACACTGTTGCCCTTTTCTGCAAACTCAAGCAAAGAAGACAGTTCCTTTTTTCGCAAATAAAAATTTTTGCAGATGCTGATAAACAGCGCAGCTGTATCATTATATGTATCCT
Organism: uncultured Ferruginibacter sp.; assembly: GCA_964426665.1. Taxonomy (GTDB): domain Bacteria; phylum Bacteroidota; class Bacteroidia; order Chitinophagales; family Chitinophagaceae; genus Ferruginibacter. Next base: position 14,468 of record CAYRRL010000009.1, read on the forward strand.
GCAGCGATTTTTCTATGCCTTCCTTTTTCACCCTTACATCATTCCTGTAAAACAATTCATTCACCTCACGGAATGCTACATATGCCCCAAAAGGGTTTTTATCTGTACGGGAGTATGTTTCTTTTAATGGCGGCACATTATTGCCAGAACATGCTGAAAGCAGGGCTGCCGCAATAGCAAACAGAAAAAAATATGAAGCGTTTTTTTTCAATTCTAAATTTTAAATAACAATGCTTTTGAAACGGGCCTCTATTTTTGAATACACATCGCCCTCAATTTCAAAACCGCCATACCAGGCATAGTCATAATACATGGTGAGTGCTGCCACTTCATCTTTATATGGTTTGCCTGTGAGCTCCCTTAAATAAGCAGCATTGGTTTTATCAGCCGCAAACTCGATAGCCCCAGCCGCTGAAAGCCTCTGCAGCAATTGCAGGTAGAGGTAGCGTGTAGCCAGCCGGTAATTTTTTTCCTGCACCGCTTTGGCAATAGCCGCATCGTAACCGCTGAGCGATACTGGCAATATTTCTTCCTCAACAGGCACCTGCACCTGGTTTTTAACCTTTTCTTTTTTAAATGATGCGCTGGCAAAAAACAGTTTGTATAAAATAAACAACACAAATAAACCTGCCAGCCCCCACAGTATGTATTGTATGCCCTGAATACTAAAAAAGTTCTCGATACCGGTAGTGCCGGTTGGCGGCCTGCTGTTGTCGCCTTCTTCCCTGGGGCTTGCATTCTCTTTTTTTCTGGCTTTTCTTTCAGTTGCCGGGTTATCAAGTTTTTTTAATTGCTGCAAAATGCTGTCGAGCTTTTGTGCATACAATAGCTGCTTTTCATTTTTCAACACCCAAAAAGAATCTGCTGAAAGAAAATGGCGGTTGCCAAACAATAAAGTATCTATGCCTGTATAACCATTGCTGTTTGTTTCCTCCTGCGCTTCTGTTATTGTTTCTGCTGCATCCTGTACCGTTTTTTCTTCCGGGTACAGCAGCGAAGAGTCCTGGTAAACATAACCAGACTGTGCATGAAGGCGCATGCTACCGGTAAGCAACATGCCAAATACTATAAAAAATAAACAGGGTTTCATTTATTATTAAGGGCTGCTATTTTGAAATAGGCATTGCCTTTGTTCCTGTGCAATAATATAGGGTACACAACAAAATACCATACAATAAACAAAAGCGACAGCACAAGCACCGCAGCATTCACCCATATCATCAATTTGCTGTCCTGGTTGCTGTCATTGCTGCTCACACTCCCGAGGGAATAAGTAACATAAGTTTCAAGAAAAGCAGCTACAATAAAAACAGGTACCAGCACAATCATAATTTTAAGTGCATCCTTTACTGCTCTTTTAAATGAAAGCAGCCTGCTGTAAGTGCCGGGGAACAAAATGCCTGAAGCAATAATAAAACCAGCTGCTGATGCAATGATGATGGCGAGTATTTCAAGCGTGCCATGTATCCATATTACCATGATGGACTTCATGCCGAGGCCATGCTTAAAAAACATATAATGAAAACTGCCCAGCATAATGCCCGTTTGCCAAAGCTTGTAAACAGTGAGGATACCCAGCGTTAACCCGCCAATAGCCATATAAAAAGCAACTGCAATATTATTGACAGCGATATAGACAAACATGCTGAACGGGTTGCCATCTTTATAAATACCAAAGGGGTCATTGCTCTGTATATTCCTTTCTGTTTCCTCCACATAAGCCTCGCCGAGGATACCGCTTATTACGCCTTCGTCTTTTATAGAAGTAATAACACCAATAAAAGTGAATGAACCAAACAATAAAAAAGTAAACAGCAATATTTTATGGTAACGCTTAAACAAGTAAGGCAGCTCATATTTCCAGAACTGGAAAAAACGGGAGTATTTGTCTTTCCGGTGCTGGTAAAGGCTTTGGTAGATATTGGCGGCAATGCTGTTGACCCATTTAGTTGCCTTGCTTCTGGGATAAAATGTTTTGGCATACGAAAGGTCGTCTACCAATGTAACAAAGCGCTCAGCAGTTTCGTCAGGCCCTTCAGCTTCTTCATGCTGATAGCTATTCCACTTATCAACATTCCTTTTAATAAACATCCCTTCACGCATGTGATAAAAGTAAAGAATTTTTTCAGCCGTTATTAATTAATCTTTATTTGTTGATTATTGGCAATTGCCTGCTGCTTGCCTGCCACTATAAAGCTCAATAAAATTATCCAGTATTTTGTAGTGGCCGCCTGCTACCTGGTCCTTAAGTGCCTGAGCCGCTATAAACTGAATGATGTTTACCCTCTCTTGTAATGTGCGCCCGGTTGCTGCTGCCCATTGTTGCGGCGATGGGATGAATATTATTGCCACACAATTGCCTCCGCCAAATTCAAATCCGAGTTTGATTTCTGAAACATCGTCTTTGTAAAAAACATAGCCTCCCCGGCCCAAAGTTGTATATGATAATTTTTGTGGCATTTTCGCAGGAATGAAAGTAGGGTTTTACTTAAAACTATAAAAAATGAATAAAGAGTGCAAATGATAAAATGGCCTAATATTATCTTTTGCTTTTTTGTGTAACTTCTACACATCCTCTCCAAAAAATATTTAAACTATTCAACCATACTAAACCAATTTTCAAATGCGTTTAATATTTACGGAAACGATTGCATAATTGCCAATCATTAAATGAAA
>CAYRRL010000010.1:0-16633 GCA_964426665.1 uncultured Ferruginibacter sp.
ACTTTGGCCCATTAAAAATACCAGAGGGAAAGTGCTTTGTGATGGGAGACAACCGGCACAATTCACTTGATTCAAGGTACACCGGCTATGTTTCGATTAACGATATATCGGGCGTTGTTTTCTATAACTATTAAGCATCGTCTTACCTTTGCCCCATGCCCCAAATAAACTGGAACGATAGTTTTAATTTGCTTAGCAAGCTTACGCCAAAGCGCCTTTGGAACGGCGTAAAAGTGCTGGGCAGTTTTTATGCAAGCAGGCTTCTCAACAAGCCTGTTCAATGGGGCTACCCCGTTTCCATTTCATTTGAACCAACAACCAGTTGCAACCTCCGCTGCCCGGAATGCCCCAGTGGTTTGCGGGCTTTTACAAGGCCAACAGGCATGCTCGAAAAAGATTTCTTCAGAAAGACGATTGATGAAATACATAAAGAGCTGCTCTATCTCATTTTTTATTTTCAGGGCGAGCCTTATTTAAATCCTGCTTTTTTAGAAATGGTAAAATATGCATCACAGAAAAAAATTTACACCGCTACCAGCACTAATGCACATTACTTAACCGATGAAAATGCAAAACGCACTGTTGAAAGCGGATTGGACAGGCTTATCATTTCTATTGACGGCACTACGCAGGACGTATATAAGCAGTACCGTGTGGGCGGCCATATTGACAAAGTGATTGAAGGCGCAAAAAATATTGTGAAATGGAAAAAAGAACTAAAAAGCAAAACGCCGTTTATATTTTTTCAGTTTTTAGTGGTAAAGCCTAACGAGCACCAGATTGAAGATATAAAAAAACTGGCAAAAGAGGTTGGCGTTGACGAAGTGCGTTTTAAAACTGCACAGGTGTATGGCTATGAAACAGACCCCAACCAATTAATACCAACCATTGACAAATACAGCCGGTACAAAAAAAATACTGATGGCACTTACACTGCCAAAAATAAAATGGCCAATCATTGCTGGAAGATGCAGCATGCCAACGTAATTACTTGGGACGGGCTGGTGGTACCCTGCTGTTTTGATAAAGATGCCCTTCACAGGCTTGGCAATTTAAAAACACAATCCTTCAAAGAAATATGGCACAACGATAATTACAAACAGTTCCGCAGCCAACTGATGAAAAGCCGGAAGAATATAGACATCTGCTCCAACTGCAGCGAGGGAGCAAGCGTATGGAAGGAGTAACTATTAACCCTTTGTTATTAACTATTCCATAAAACCTTTTTTGAACAGTCAATCTTAATTTGCACATTTGCCTAATTGCATATTTTCCTTATGGGCATAGAGAAAGACATCAACCAGCGCAAGTTCAAAAGCGAATACCAAAAAGCTATTGTCAACCTTATTTATACATACAACTGGGTAACCGAAAAACTAAAAAAGGTTTTTGACAAAGAAGATATTACCATGCAGCAGTTTAACATACTGCGTATTTTAAGGGGCAGCGACAAACCTCTGTCAACTCTGCAAATAAGAGAAAGGATGCTTGACAAAATGAGCGATACCAGCCGCATAGTGGACAGGCTGGTACTGAAAGGCCTGGTTAAAAAAACTGTTTGCGAATCAGATAAGCGGCTGGTGGACATAACCATTACAAACAAAGGGAAAAAAATGCTGGAAGAGCTGGATGTGTTTGAGCCGGACTTTGAAAAAATTATCAGTTCGCTTTCCGAAGAAGAAGCTAAAGTATTCAACGGCCTGCTTGATAAAATACGCCAGCCAAAATAATAACAGTATTAATGAAAACACCGGTATCCTTCCCTGCAATCATTGGCATTGCATTTTTGCTTTCTTTTTCAGTACATGCGTACGGGCAGGCTGCCGCACAAGAATTCCGTGGCGTGTGGGTTGCCACGGTTGATAATATTGACTGGCCTTCAAAAGGCAATTTTGACAGTGACTTGCAAAAAACAGAGTTTATAAAGCTGCTTGATATGCACCAGCAAAACGGCATGAATGCAATGATTGTGCAAATACGCCCATGTAGCGATGCCTTCTATCCTTCTCAATATGAGCCATGGAGTGCCTGGCTTACCGGTGCACAGGGCCAGCCGCCTTCGCCTTACTATGACCCGCTGCAGTTTATGGTTGAAGAAACGCATAAACGCAACATGGCTTTTCATGCCTGGATAAACCCATACAGGGCAGAGTTTAGCCCAAATGACGATGCCGTTTCGGCAACACATATCACAAGGGTGCACCCTGAATGGTTTATTGAGTATGCAGGCAAAAAGTATTTTGACCCGGGAAACCCTGAAGCACAAAGCCATGTGGTGGATGTAGTAACAGATGTGGTTAGCCGTTATGCAGTTGACGCTATACACTTTGACGATTATTTTTACCCTTACCCAATTAATGGGAAAAAATTTGGCGATGATTCCACATACAAGCAATATGGGAAAGGAATGGCCAGGGATAACTGGAGGAGAAGCAATACCGATTCCATAATTTCCCGTTTGTATGCGGCTATCAAAAAACAAAACAGCAAATGCCTGTTTGGCATAAGCCCCTTTGGCGTGTGGCGCAATGCAGATAAAGATGCAGTGAATGGCAGCAAAACAAACGGATCGATATCGAACTACGATGATTTGTATGCAGACATTTTGCTGTGGTTGAAAAACGGTTGGGCAGATTATGTGGCGCCGCAATTATACTGGGAGTTCAGCCATAAGCAGGCCCCATTTAACACATTGCTCGAATGGTGGGGCAAACACACTTACGGCAAGCATTGTTATATCGGGCTTGGCATTTACAAAGCCGGCAGCAATGCCGCCTGGCGGGACAAAAATTTATTGCCGAAACAAATTGAGGCCATCAGGAATACCCCCAATATTCAGGGCATGGCATTCTTCAGCAGCAAAAGTTTTGAAAACAACCCAAATGGCTGGAGCGACAGCTTAAAGCTGAATTATTTTAAAGAAAAAGCTGCTGTTCCGGCAATTCACTAAAGAAGCAGGTTTTATGGGCAACAAAAAAACATGGCTGATAATAAAAGGCGCCCTGCTTGCCCTCTTCGTTTTGTCGGTTATCATTGAACCTTCAAGAAATGACTTCCAGCTATTTACAAGGGGTGTTATGCTATTCGTCATTTCAGTTAGTTTTTTAATGGATTTATACGATTACCGGAAGGGCAAATAACCTTCTGGAACCCAGCCTTTTTACTGCAAAATATATCCCTGATTTTTCCGTTATATAGTACTAATAAACTGCTGCATGTTTTCCAGCCTTCCTTAAACTATGCATTGCAGGCAGCAAAATTTCAATATTAACAGGAAAATGGTTTTATACAGCAAATTATTGTGTTTCGTAAAAAGGCCTGCATTTAAAACTGCCGGGCTTTATACATTTTCCCATTTTCTTACAAAGGGGATTTCGTTTTTCCTGTTGTTTATTTACACCAACCCTGCTTATATCAGTGTGGATGAAAATGGGCTTATCAGCCTGATGAACAGCGCCGTGCTGTTGTTATCACCGTTCCTCGCATTAGGCACAATACAATCTGCAAGCGCTGATTACTTCCGCATGCAACGGAATGAATTCAAAGATTTTTTTACTACAGGTTTTTTCGCCCCCATCCTGGTGATGCTTTTAGGAATGGCAACAATGTTTGTCTTTAAAGGCTGGCTTAGCGCCGCTTATGGCTTCCCTGTAGCTTTCATATTCGTTGTGCCGCTCATGGCTTTTTTTTCTTTTTGCAATGAGTTGTATGTAGTCATCATGCGGAACAGTGATGACCCTGTAAGATATTTTAAAGTAGCTATGTGGCGTATCCTGCTTGAGGTGGGCCTGTCGTTGTTGTTAGTTGTAGTTTTTGCTTTGCGGTGGAAAGGGAGGGTTGCCGGCATTATGGCAACCAATGTATTCATACTTACCGGCGCTTATTTTTATTTCAGGCAGCAAGGTTTATTGTTTGGCAAAATAAAAATACAATACATAAAGCAGGAGCTTGTGTATGCAGTGCCGGTAATTGCAATGCAGTGCAGTGTCTTTGTGTTATCTGCCTCCGATAAATTTTTTCTTTCTTCCTTTACCAATAATGCAGCAGTGGGTATTTATGGCTACGCCTGTGTATTTGCGGCAATGGTTTCTTTTGCCTGTTCTTCGGTTATCAGTTTTATCATGCCCAAAATTTATTCCTGCCTGTCACAGCCGTATGTTGATTATAAGCTGCTAAAAAAATATTTTTTGTTTTACAGCGGTTTTTGCCTGATGGCCCTGATTGGGGTTATCAGCACCGGCCCCTTCCTGTACAAATACCTTATCAACGAAAAATATTACTCCGGGCTAAGCTATATGTTTCTGATAGCCATCGGGTATTTTTTCTGGAATGTTGGGTATTTCTTTATTTCATTTTTGCTTTACTACAAACAAAAGAAAAAGATACTCTTGCTTTCCTTGCTGGCTGTGTGCATCAGCGCCTGCAGCAATTACTTTTTTATAAAAAACTTCGGCGAAAGAGGCGCAGCCGTATCAACATGTGCGGCTTATTTGGCAGTGCTTATTTTAATCCTGTTGTTCAATTATAAAACAGTACGCAATATTTTTTTTGAAAAACAAACAATTCAATCATGAAGATTTTTGTCATAAACCTTAAAACCTCTGTGCAACGGAGGCAAATAATGGAAAAGCAATTGGCAAAGCTCAATATACCTTATGAATTTTTTGAAGCAGTAAAAGGCGCTGATGTGCCCCGGGAAGACATACCGAAGTATTACAATATGGAATACTACAATGCAAGGCCAAGTTATTTTACGCCGGGGCTTATGGGCTGTACTATATCGCATTACCTCCTTTATAAAAAAATTGCGGAAGAAAAAACAGATGTGGCCATTGTACTGGAAGACGATATGGTACTGAGCAATGATTTTGAAGAAGCGGTTGTGGCGTTGGCAAAACAAATAAGGAAAGACGAAGCTATTATGCTGTTTTACCAATCGTACAATACAATACAGCTTTCCGCTGCAACGGCATTGCCGGTGGCAAAAAACTACAAACTGTACCAAATTGCCAATATTGATATACTTCGCTCTACAGGCGGCTATATGATAACCTGTGAAACCGCTCAAAAGATGGCTGAAAAAATACACCCCTTTGCTTCTTACCCGGATGACTGGCGCAGCTTTTTTGAAAGAAAAATGATTAATGGCATAAGGGCGGTTTACCCTTTTATGCTTGATAATTCATACGAGCCAACCACCATCAGCCCACACACAAGCAACAGCGGGCTGATAAGAAAGGTTATAGCTTTTTCCGAGGAAAATAAAATCTTCCCGGTTTACCAGTTATTAAAATACAGGAGGAAAAAGTATACTGCCGGTACCAGGCGCTGTGCTATCCAAAATATAGCGCCGGTAGATTTAAGGATGGCAGGGGCGTAAACCCTTTTATCGAAGCATAGTTTTTTTGCCTTCCAGCCAATCGCATTGCTCCAGGCTGCCCAGCCTTAAGCGTAAGTTTATTTTCGTTGCCCTGTCTATTTTTATTTCCTGCTTGCAAAAAAAGCCCAGTTGCTTTACATAAAAATCACCAGGCAAAAAAATGCAGCTTGTATTAGGTGCATTGCTTGTTTTTCTTGCCGAAAAGAATTGGAGGCTGCCTGTTTTAGGCAACAGGGAAAAGATAGTACCGCTTTGGCTGGTGGGCTTTATTTGCGCAAGGGTTCCGCCTTCCACAATAACCATGCAGAAAAATAAAATTTTAAGTTTTTTATTCACAATACAAGGGTGTTTGTATGTAAATTTACGCCGGTACAGAATATAAGGTTTGCTTTATCCGTTAATAAAAATAGTTGCAAGCAACATTTTTTAAACAGCAACCCAAAGAGAGGTCATTTTGCTGAAGATTTTATAAATTTTAAAAAACACTTCGTTTACCCCGAAGAAAACAAAGAAGCGATGAGTTTAAGCCAGGGTTTATACCAAAAGCAGCTACAAAAATTATCCCCCCAGCAAATTCAGTTGATGAAATTGCTGCAAATCCCTACAGCGCAATTAGAGGAAAGAATAAAGGAAGAGCTGGAAGAGAACCCTGCTTTAGAAACAGGGGACGAAGAAGAAAAAGAAGAATTTGAAAACGATACTTCATCGGAATTTGAAGAAGAAGCCAAAGAAGGAGATGATGAGTATGAAGAGAAAGACGGCAGCGAAGATGATTATGACAACATAGACATTAGCGATTATGTGCAGGAAGGCGATGATGATATTGCTGACTATAAAATGAGGGACGATAATTACCCCGACCCCGACGAAGAAAAAACAATACCCCACAAAGTAGAAACTGGCTTTAATGAAATAATGCTGGAGCAACTAGGGCAACTTAACCTGAACGGCCACCAACAAAAAGTAGCAGAACAAATTATTGGCAACCTTGACGATGACGGCTACCTGCGCAGGGAAATACCAGCCATTGTTGACGACCTGGCTTTCAGGCAAAACATTCAGACTTCGGAAGATGAAATAGAAATGCTTGTGTTGCAAATACAGCAGTTTGACCCTGCTGGCGTATGTGCCAGGAACCTGCAGGAATGCCTGCTGCTGCAATTGGAGAGAAAGGCTAATGAAGGCGAAAAGGTAGATTTAGCGATCAAAGTATTGGAAAAATACTTTGATGAGTTTACCAAAAAGCACTACGAAAAGATACAGCGAGGGCTTAATATTACTGACGAAGATTTAAGGGATATTATCAACCAGATAATAAGGCTGAACCCAAAGCCGGGCGGCACAGTTGGCGACAGCGGCAAAGGAGAGGGCTATGTAATACCAGATTTTTTTATTGTAAACAATACAGGAAAACTGGAGCTTACGCTTAACAGCCGAAATGCGCCCGACTTGCGCATAAGCGAAGGCTACAGGGAAATGCTGAAAGACTACGACAAGGGCAGCAAGAAAGACAAGCGCCAAAAAGAAGCGGTGCTGTTTATCAAGCAAAAAATCGACTCGGCCAAATGGTTTATTGATGCCATTAAGCAAAGGCAGCATACGTTGCTCAGCACTATGGATGCTATTATGAATTACCAGCATGATTTTTTTCTTACAGGCGATGACACAGAATTGCGGCCAATGATATTAAAAGACATTGCAGAAAAAACAAACCTTGATATAAGCACTGTAAGCCGTGTGGCCAATAGCAAATTTGTGCAGACAGAGTTTGGCACTTACCGCCTTAAGTTTTTCTTTAGCGAAAGCCTGCAAACAGACAGCGGCGAAGAAGTAAGTACCAGGGAAGTAAAAAAAATATTAAACGACCTGATAGATGCCGAAGACAAGAAAAACCCATTAAGCGACGAAAGGCTTACAGAACTGCTGCAGGAAAAAGGCTACAATATTGCAAGAAGAACTGTGGCAAAGTACAGGGAGCAATTATTTATACCTGTGGCAAGGTTGCGTAAAGAACTATAACCCCATCCCCTAAAAGGGAGTTAAGAAATGCTTATGAAGGATGCGGAATTATTAGTTAATAAAGATGGCGGGGTTGTTGAAAAAAACAACTACCCTTTTATTATAAAATTGCTGGCAAATTTCTTTTCTTATTTTTTCCACCCGTTGTTTATCCCTTTGTATGCAGTTTGGTTTTTAGTGTTCGTTCACCCGTCTTATTTTGTTGGCTATGGCCCAAAGGAAAAAGTTTGGATACTGGTACGGGTATGTTACACTATGGTTTTTTTTCCATTGCTTACTGTATTGTTGCTAAAAGGGCTTGGCTTTATTGATTCGATATTTTTAAAAACGCAGCGTGACAGGATTATCCCTTATATAGCCAGTGGCATCTTTTTCTTTTGGGCTTATTTAGTGTTCCGCAACCAGCCCGAAATACCATCCGTTCTTACGTCCTTTACATTTGCAGTTTTCCTTTCCTCTTCTGCGGCGCTGATGGCTAATATTTATTTTAAAATAAGCATGCATGCTATTGGCATGGGCGGGCTGCTGGGTTTGTGCCTGGTTATTATGCAGCAAAATACAGTGCTTATGACGGTGCCGCTGTCAATTGCTTTTTTTGCAACAGGCATTGTATGCACAAGCCGCATCATTGTAAGCAGCCATACGCCAAAAGAAATTTACAGTGGTTTATTGCTTGGCTTTATTTGCCAGTTGGTAGCTGCATTTATGTATTTGTAACCGAAAAAAACAAAAAAGCCCCTTCCGGGGCTTCAACATATATGAGGGGTTACAGTAAGTAATTATTTAGCCATGTAAGTATACCGGCGGCGCAGGCGGTTCCCTTTCATGTAAAATTTTATTGGGTAAACGTTTGGTGACTGTGTAAGCTTGCACAAAAAGTTACTTACTGCCTTTGAAAATGGGTTTGAATTTCTGTTATTATTCATAGAAATTGATTTAATATGAATGATAACGTAAGGTAATGCAGATTATTGTGTACAAACTGTTAATCATTTTGCCACAATAATACGATTGAAACAAACGGTTTTTTTATGAGCGTTTAACCTTCGAAAAGTTTTTATCTCTTTTGTAATACTTCACCGGGTATTCATCGCTGTTTTTAACGAGTTTAGTGAAAAAACTTTTGAAAACTTTTAAGAACGGGCTTTGCTGTGTTTTAGTAGCGGTGTGGTTCATTTTCATAGGTATTTACAGTTTGAAAACGACAAGGCATAAAAAATATTGTTTGTTTTATGCCTTTACTAACGCAAATACTTACCAAATGGATTTAAGCTGGTGCAAAACCGCTTTTTGCACTTTTGCTTTGCCGCCATTATTGTAAACCATGGCCTTGCTTAATACCCCGGATGGAAAGAATACAGCTGTCATTGAAACGCTGCCGCCATCGGCAAATAATTCAACCGAGGAATGGTCGATAAAGACATGCAGCCTTACAGTGCTGTTTGTTGAAATTCTTTTTGCGGCACTTCTTTTAGTGAAAGACGGGGAAAACGATGTGCTGCCAGCCCTTGACCTGTCGATGTAAAACTCATTGGCGCTTTTATCAAAACCGATTTTTATCGTCTCGTTCTTTGCATTGGAAAACGAAACCCCAAGTTCCCCGGTAGTTTCATTTTGTGTATCAAATTCCAGTTCTGCTTCATACAGGCCAGAAAATAAATTGTTTTTGCCATTTAATATTTGTGTTGATGTTCTTAATGCCTGCAATGCTTTTGATGGCGCAGAAAAAAGCCTGTAGCCCTTATCGGTTTTCTTTAAGGATAATTCCCTTGGCAGTGTCATAGCGCTGCGCCAGTTTTTGGTTGGCACTTGCTGAGCATAGTCCCAATTGCTCATCCAGCCGAGGAAAAGCTTTTGATTGCCGGTATTGCTCCATGTTACGCCGGCATAATCGTCCGGGCCATAGTCAAGCCACAGCACAGTTTCTTTGCTGTTGCTGTTAGTAAAATTTTCCCCATCAAAGTTGCCAACAAAATATTGTGTGGCGCTGCCGCCGTTAGGGCCGCCTTTGCCAATACTTACAATCAATACCCATTTTGTTTGGTTCCCATCAGTCTTCATTTCTATTAAATCGGGGCATTCCCACACGCCGCCATGGCTGCCTTCTTGTTTGCCAAATGTGCCGGTATATTTCCATTCTTTTAAATTATCAGAGCGGTAAAAGTCAACCCTGTCAGCAACTGCCAATACCATTACCCAATGCTTTGATGCTTCGTGCCAAAAAACTTTTGGGTCACGAAAGTCTTTAATGCCATTGTTTTTTATCACCGGGTTATGTTTGTATTTTTTCCATGTTCGCCCTTTGTCCTGGCTATAAGCCATGCCCTGGTATTGAAAATCGGTTTCAATACCGGCTCTTTCTTTTTTCAAGTCGTGATAAGTAAACAAAGCAACCAATGGTTTTTCATCCCCTTCCTGTAAACCGGAAGTATTGTTTTTATCTACCACCACGCTTCCTGAAAAAATTAACCCTAAAGAATCAGGGTACAATGCAATGGGCAAATGCTGCCAATGCACTAAGTCTTTGCTGATGGCATGGCCCCAATGCATCGGGCCCCACACAGTGCTATCGGGATAGTATTGATAAAACAAATGGTATTCGCCCTTGTAATACACCATGCCGTTGGGGTCGTTCATCCAGTGCGCAGGCGGGGAAAAATGGAATTGTGGGCGGTGTTTTTCTTTATAGTTTGGCTTTTGGCTGTAAGTTGTAGTTGAAAATAAAATTGCTAGGGAGAAAATAATTTTGAACATGATGGCAAATTTATATCACTAAAATAAGGCAATAAAGCCAGCAATTGCTTTGTGCCATTGTTGCTAAGGTTTTAAAAGCATTGACAACCTTAACATAAAAAACCAACCTTATTAGCTTATAAATTTATTTGCTTGACAAATGGCTTTAGCTATAATTTTCTGCTGCCAAAATCAATAATCAATCACCTGTTCTTCCATTACTGCCGGCATTTTCCTAAACTCATATTGCTGGTTGCGCAACTGCGGTTCAAAACCTGCTTCCTTTATTGCCTCTTGTATGCTTCTGCTGGTAAAACGGTGCGGTGCACCGGCGGCGCTTACCACATTTTCTTCAATCATGATGCTCCCAAAATCGTTGGCGCCGGCATGCAAACAAATTTGTGCAGTTTTCTTTCCCACTGTTAGCCAGCTTGCCTGTATGTTCTTTATGTTCGGCAGCATAATGCGGCTCATAGCAATCATGCGTATGTATTCTTCCGGCGTGGTTAAATTATGTACGCCCCTTATCTTAGCAAGCAATGTGTCAACATCCTGGAATGTCCACGGGATAAAAGCAATAAAACCTTTTGCATGCTCTGGCTTGCGGCTTTGCACCTCCCTTATTTTCACCAAATGCTCAAAACGCTCCATCAGCGTTTCCACATGGCCAAACATCATGGTGGCGCTTGTGGTAATATTTAATTTGTGTGCTTCATGCATTACATCAAGCCACTCCTGGCTGCCGCATTTGCCCTTGCTTATCAAGCGCCTTACCCTGTCCGATAGTATTTCTGCCCCGGGGCCAGGCAAACTGTCAAGCCCTGCTTCTTTTAACGACAGTAATACTTCACGGTGTGTGCTTTTTTCAAGTTTGGTTATGTGCGCCACCTCGGGCGGCCCAAGCGTGTGCAGTTTGATATTAGGGTATAGTTTTTTCAGCTCACTAAACAGGTTGGTATAAAAGCTTAACCCAAGTTCGGGGTGGTGGCCGCCCTGCAATAATAATTGCTCTCCGCCATATCGGATGGTTTCGTCAATTTTCTTTTTGTAGGTTTCAATATCGGTTATATATGCTTCTGGGTGTCCGGGCACACGGTAAAAATTGCAAAACTTGCAATTTGCTATACAAACATTGGTGGTGTTCAGGTTGCGGTCTATAATCCAGGTTACCTTGCCATGCGGCACCTGTATCTTTCTTAATTCGTCAGCCACAAACATCAATTTTGCCAGGGGCGCATTTTTAAATAAAAAAACCCCTTCTTCAGCAGAAAGGAATTCGAAGCCCATCGCCCTTTTATAAAGTTCCTGTAGTTTCATTTTACCGTTTAGATAAATAATAACAAAATTACAATGCTTAGGTTGTATATTTATTTAACTGCTTAGTATGAAAAAAATATTTTTTGCTTGCCTTGCTGTATTTTTTGGGGGCTATGCCAAAGCACAGGAAATTTATACACCCCGGGCGCAGGCACAGTTCATTACAAAGTTTCACTTTAAACAATTTAGCGGCGGCGTAATGGTGGTACAGGGAAGGATAAACAACATAGCCGACACCTTAAATTTTATCCTCGATACGGGCAGCGGTGGCATTTCGCTTGATTCCTCCACCTGTGCCCAATACAACCTGCAGCCAAAATTTTCTGACACATTGGTTACCGGCATGGGCACATCGCACAAAGCAAAATTTTTGTACAGCCAAACCCTGCACTTGCCGGGGCTCGAAGTGCCCAATCTTGACTTCCATGTAAACAATTATGAAATACTTACCAGCGTGTATGGAGAAAAAATTGATGGCATAATCGGTTACAGCTTTTTCAGGCAGTTTATTGTAAAGGTTGACTTTGATACGCTGGAACTGGAAATTTACAGGCCCGGCGAAATTAAATACCCTAAGCAGGGTACCATGCTGCGCCCAGCATTTACAGCGCTGCCCATACAAAACCTAAGCATCAAAGACCGAAGGAAGCTGGATTTCAACTTTTATTTTGACACCGGCGCAGGGCTTTGCTTTTTAATGAGCGAACAGTTTGCAAAAGACAGCGCTGTGCTTTCATCAAAGCGCAAACCTGTAAGAACACAGGCAGAAGGAATGGGTGGCAAACTGCAGATGGAAATAACGGTGGTAAAAATGGTACAGCTTGGCCGGTATAAATTCAGGAATGTGCCTACCTATATTTTCAAAGACGAATACAACGTTACTTCTTACCCTTATGTAGGCGGGCTTATTGGCAATGATTTGCTGCGCCGCTTTAATATTATTATTAACTATCCCCAAAGGGAAATACACCTGCTGCCCAACCGGCACTTTCTTGACCAGTTTGATTATGCTTATACCGGCATGGCAACTTATTTTTTAGACGGCAAAATTTATGTGGAAGACATTGTGCCGGGCTCGCCTGCTGACAAAGCAGGATTGAAACCCAATGATGTGCTGCTGGCCGTAGGCAACAATTTTTCAAATAACATCATGCAGTACAAAAATATTTTGCAAAGCGCAGGCGAAAAAATCGGCATGATTGTTAGCCGCAATGGCGAAGTGCTGCAATTATATATTAAGCCTGCCAGTATTTTATGAAACAGCCTCCCGGCCCTTAACTTTGCGGGCATGATAAATTTTGAAAGGTTTGAATTGGCCAATGGCCTGAAAGTATTGGTGCATGAAGACAAAAACACGCCGATGGCCGTAGTGGATGTGATATACGATGTAGGCGCCCGGGACGAAAACCCCGAAAAAACCGGCTTCGCTCATTTGTTTGAACACCTTATGTTCGGCGGCAGCGTTAATGTGCCCGTGTATGACGAACCTTTGCAATTGGCCGGCGGCGAAAACAACGCCTTCACCACCAACGACCTCACCAACTATTATTGCCAGTTGCCGGCAGAAAATATTGAAACAGCTTTTTGGTTAGAAAGCGACCGCATGCTGAGCCTTGCCTTTGGGGAAAAGAGTTTAGGTGTGCAACGCAAGGTTGTGTGCGAAGAATTTAAAGAACACTACATCAACAAACCTTACGGCGACGTGTGGCACAAAATAAGGGAGCTTGCTTATACAACGCACCCCTATAAGTGGATGACGATTGGCAAAGAACTAAAGCACGTGGAAGATGCCACATTACAGGATGTGAAAGATTTTTTCCATAAACATTACACTCCAAACAATGCTGTACTGGTTGTAGCTGGCAATATTGCCACAGATGAAGTAAAGAGGCTTGCAGAAAAATGGTTTGGCCCAATACCGGCAGGAAAAAAATACAACAGGCAAATACCGGCAGAACCAAAGCAAACAGCACCCAAAACAATGGAGGTAAAAGCCAATGTTCCGCTGGATGCATTGTACAAATCATGGCATATCGCATCGAGGATTGACGACAGGTATTACCCAACTGAATTAATAACAGAGATATTGAGCGGCGGCGGCTCGTCACGTTTGTTTCAGGCACTGGTAAAAGAAAAAAAATTGTTCAGTAACATTGAATGCCACCATTTCGGCAGCTTTGACGAAGGTTTGCTTACAATAGAAGGCAAACTGGTAAAAGGCGTTTCGATGAAAGATGCCGAAGCGGCTGTAATGGAGGAAGTAAATAAATTGAAACAGGAAGGCATCAGCGAAAAAGAATTGCAAAAAGTAAAAAACAAAACAGAAAGCATGCTGGCCTTTGAAGACATGAGCCTGATGAACCGTGCTACCAATATTGCCATTTACGAATTGCTTGGCGATGCTGATTTAATCAATAAAGAACTGGGCCGTTACCAGGAGGTTACAGCCGCAGAAATAAAAGAGGAAAGCAACAGGATATTTGACGAAAACAATTGCAACACCCTGTATTATTATTCTAACAATTAAAACATCCGTACAAACAAGACACTTAAAATGCTTAACAGGACAATAGCCCCGCCAATAAAAGACGCCATAGAATTTTCGCTCAACCTGAAGCCATACACAAAATATGTATTGGCCAATGGCGTGGAAGTATATGCCATTGATGCTGGCACGCAGGAAGTGCTGCAGATGGAAATGGTGTTTTATGCAGGCAACAGTTACGAAACGGCAACAGGCGTGGCAGCAGCCACCAACCAGTTACTAAAGAACGGCACCGGCAGCAAAACAGCTTTTGAAATAAACGAAGCATTTGAATACTATGGCGGCTATTGCAACCGCAGCTGCTTTAATGAAACAGCACTGGTATCATTGCATACATTAAGCAAGTACCTGCCAGAATTGCTGCCGGTAATCAGGGAAATGATAACAGATTCTGTTTTCCCTGAAAACGAATTGAAGATTTACAAGCAAAACAGCAAACAAAAACTGAGCGTAAACCTGAAGAAATGCGATTTTGTTGCTAACCGTTTGATAGATGCCTATCTCTATGGCAGTCAACACCCATATGGTAAATACAGCAACGCTGCAGACTACGATGCGATAACAACAGAACAATTAAAAGAGCATTTCAACAAATACTATGCAAATGGCAGCTGCATAATTTTTGTTGCAGGCAAATTGCCGGCTGATTTATTCGAGCAACTCAATACTCAATTCGGCTCTTTAAACTTAAAGCCGGCCAACGGGAAACGAGAAGCAAAAAACGGCTTGAAGCCGGCGACAGAAAAAAAATACCGCATACAAAATGATTCAAAAGGCGTGCAAGGCGCAATAAGGATAGCAACACATTTCCCCAATCGCCACCATCCTGATTTTACAAAAATGATGGTGCTGAATACCGTTTTTGGCGGTTACTTTGGTTCAAGGCTTATGAGCAACATACGGGAAGACAAAGGCTATACTTACGGCATACACAGCTTTGTGCAAAACCATTTGCAGGAAAGCGCCCTGATGATAAGCACCGAAGCAGGCAAAGATGTATGCGAAGCTGCAGTGGCAGAGATTTACAAAGAGATGAAAATACTGAGGGAAGAATTGATAGGCGGCGAGGAGCTCCTGCTGGTAAGGAATTATCTCATAGGCATTATACTTGGCGACCTTGATGGCCCGTTCCACATTATCAGCAGATGGAAAAATATAATCCTTAACAACCTTGATGAACAATATTTCTATAATTCTGTTGATACAATCAAAAACATTTCGGCTGAGGAGCTAAAAATATTGGCCAATAAATATTTTGCAGAAGAGAATTTTTACGAACTGGTTGTAATTTAAAAATTTTTGCCGCATCTTGTATTCCTCAACATCAGGCTATGAAGTTTTTAATTAAAGTGCTTATTACTACTGTAAACGTTTTTATACTGGCTTACATATTGCCGGGGATACATATTGAAAACAATAATTTTTTTACTGCTATCATAGTTGCCTTTGTATTGGCATTGCTTGATTCTTTTGTTAAACCATTGCTGATATTGCTTACGCTGCCCGCCACCATACTTACGCTCGGGCTTTTTCTTTTTGTCATTAATGCCTGTATTATTTTAATAGATGCTCATTTTGTGCATGGCTTTAAAGTAGATTCTTTCTGGCATGCGCTGCTGTTCAGCATATTGCTTTCTTTCTTCAATTCATTTGTGCACAAGCAGGCATTTAATGAGAAGGAAACTGCTAAGTAATTTCATTATTGATTTGATGTATGGTTAAATTGTTGAAATGGCATGCAAAGCCCAATTACTAGTAAACAATTCAACAATGTACCAATTTAACCATTTACCAATTTACCTACCTTCACAGCCTTAAAAATTCATGCTACGATATGCAGTTCCATAGAAAAAACTTCAACAACGAAGAACTAATTAATATTTACAAAAAAATTTTGCTGCCGAGAATGATTGAAGAGAAGATGCTGGTGCTGTTGCGGCAGGGTAAAATTTCAAAATGGTTTAGCGGCATTGGGCAGGAAGCAATTGCTGTTGGCGCCACCATGGCTTTGGATGAAGATGAATGGATAATGCCCTTGCACCGAAACCTTGGCGTTTTCACTGCACGTAATATGCCGTTGAATAAATTATTCAAACAATGGCAGGGCAATAAAGACGGCTATAGCAAAGGGCGTGAAAGAAGTTTTCATTTTGGCACAAAAGAGCATCATATATGCGGCATGATAAGCCACCTGGGGCCACAACTTGCAATTGCAGATGGCGTTTCATTAGCACACAAACTAAGAGGCGATAAAAAATTATCGCTTGCCTTCACCGGTGATGGCGGCACCAGCGAGGGGGATTTTCATGAGGCGCTCAATGTTGCTGCTGTATGGGATTTGCCGGTAATATTTTTAATTGAAAACAATGGCTATGGCCTGAGCACGCCGGTTAGTGAACAATACCGTTGCTTTAGTTTGGTGGAAAGGGCGAAGGGGTATGGCATGGAAGGTGTTCGCATTGATGGCAATAATATACTGGAAGTGTATGACACTATTAAAGGCGTAAGGGAATATTGCATCGAAAACCAAAAGCCGTATTTGATAGAGTGCATGACCTTCCGCATGAGGGGGCATGAGGAAGCCAGCGGCGTGAAGTATGTGCCGCCTGCGTTGTTTGAATTATGGGAGAAGAAAGACC
>CAYRRL010000011.1:0-16381 GCA_964426665.1 uncultured Ferruginibacter sp.
AAGAAAAATTCGAAGAAAGTAATTCTGGAATCAGAAATAAAATAATATGGGAGAAAGATGAAGTTGGTGAATTTTTGATATTAAAGGAAGAATCAGAGAAAATGTCTAAGTCTAAATTTAATGTTGACAATCCAGATGATTTATGCAATAAATACGGCGCCGATACTTTCCGCATGTATGAAATGTTCCTCGGCCCGGTAGAGCAAAGCAAACCTTGGGATACCAAGGGCATTGAAGGCGTTCACCGCTTTTTAAGAAAACTATGGCGCTTGTTTAATGATGAAATAAAAGGCAAAGCCTGGAACACAGACAAAGCCAATGATGCAGAATTAAAAGTACTGCACAAAACAATCAAAAAGATTGAAGAAGATACAGAGCGTTTTAGTTTCAATACTGCTGTAAGCACTTTTATGATTTGTGTGAATGAATTGGCAGATTTGAAATGCCACAAAAAAGAAATACTGGAACAGGTATTGGTATTGCTTGCGCCGTATGCACCACATATTGCAGAAGAATTGTGGAGCCAGTTGGGCAACAGCGGAAGCATTTTGGATGCAGCTTATCCAAAGTATGAAAGTAAATACACAGTTGAATCTTCTAAAGAATACCCTATTTCCATTAACGGTAAAGTAAGGACCAACCTCAACATTGCTTTGGATATTGAGCAACCGGAAGTGGAGAAATTAGTACTGGCAAATGAAGTGGTGCAAAAATGGCTGGAAGGCAAGGCACCCAAGAAGATTATCTATGTAAAGAATAAGATGGTGAATGTGGTTATATAGGATAGGCCGCAGATGACGCTGATTGGTACGGGTTAAAACGGATTTTGCCTGTGATGCCAGTGGCTTCTAAAAATCAATGCTGGTTTTTATTCGTGCCAATTAGTGCAATTCTTGGCTAAAGATTAAACAAACCTCCCATTTCCCCTGTTATTATTTTAAATTAGTGTTATGTCAAAACCATCCCTTGAACTCATTTCCGCTTTACGAAAAGCAGCCAGCCGTTTACAAAATGGCGCACACTACGCCTGGGGCCATCATGGCGCCTGCAATTGCGGCCAACTCGTACAGGTAGTTTCACAATTGACAGAAGGCGAAATTATCCGCTATGCACATACTGGTACCGGCGAATGGACAGAACTGGCAGAAGATTTTTGCAGCATTACCAATGCGCCGTACACTTTGTTGATGGCAAAGCTGGATGAGCTCGGGTTGAACGCTTCTGATATTCATCACATAGAATATTTAAGCGATAAAGAAGTATTGCAACATTTATCGGGTGGCTTCCGCTGGCTGAAACGAAACAAACGGGAAGATGCCATCGCTTACTTTGAAGCATTTGCCAATATGCTGGAAGAAAAAATGGCGCAGCAACTCAATATTGATTTCAACAAGATATTGTCTATGGAAACCGCTCCATCAGAACCACAGCCTGTGGTTGTATAATACCGCAGCATAGAAAAATGTGTACCTCGGCCGGTGAGCAATCGCCGGCTTTTTATTTACAGTTGCAGCTATCTTTGCTTTCCAAAAAGATTGCCATGAATAAATTCACCAAACAATTTGAGTTTGAATACTGGGCCAACGGGCTCATTTTAAATTCGCTGAGAAAATTAAAAGAGAAAGACGACAGGGCGATGCTGCTCTTCTCACACTTGCTTTCATCCCACTGCATGTGGCTCAGCCGTGTAAACAAAACAGAATTTACCTGCACGCTTTTTCAGGAAAGAACATTGGATGAATGCCAACAACTGATGAAAGAAAACCTGGAAGGCTGGAAAAAATACCTGAGCAACAAGCCCGCTGAAGAACTGGAACAAACAATCGAATTCATGCCTGCATGGGAAGCCAGCCCCATTAAAAGAAAAATGAGTTATGAAGATGCTATCATACATCTCATCAACCACAGCAGCTACCACCGAGGGCAAATTGTAGCCAGCATAAAAGGCAAAGTGGATGAACTGCCATTCTGTACTTATATTATGTATGCCAGCGAAACTGCATAAAATGTTACCTTACAGCAATGAACAGGCTTGCTAATATTTTGCTGCATTATCAAAACACTTTTCACCCTGTGGTGGATTTCAATCCATCAACAGATAAATTATTGCGGCTTGATTTTTCAGCAGCGAATACAGAATTGACTGAAGATGTTATTTCCTATACCAAACATTTTTGCTGGTATATGGATAAAAAACTGGAAGGTTATAAGTATGGCGCCGGTGGTTACAATGAAGACCGTATTTTATATAAACGAAGCAAACACTTTGCTGGCGCAACGCCACGAAGCATACATTTAGGGATTGATATTTGGGCAGCAGCAGGCACAAAAGTATATGCGCCAATCGGCGGTGTGGTGCACAGTTTTGCTTTCAATAATAATTTTGGCGATTATGGCGCAACCATAATTTTACAGCACCAGCTTGACAGCCTTTCATTCCATACTTTGTATGGCCACCTTAGTTTAAAAGATATTGCCCCTTTACAGGAAGGCAAATACATCAGCCGTGGCGAGGTGATTGGGCATTTTGGCGGGCCATCAGAAAATGGCGACTGGCCGCCGCACCTGCATTTTCAAATTGTTGAAGACATGGAATTGAAAGAAGGCGATTATCCGGGCGTATGCAGCATCAATGAAAGAGAAAAATATTTACGGAATTGCCCTAATGCAGATTTGATTTTGAATATGATGGATAAAACTTTAACGGAACGACATGCCTGAAATGCCGGCGGTACAGGTAGCAAAACCAATTACCATCAACAGCCCGCCGCTTATTAAAAGGCCCTGTGCATATTTTTTATCCTGTGCAAACAAAAGACACAATCCAACAACCACTTCAAGCAAGCCACCGAAAACACCAATAAAACCAAAAGCAAGAAAAAAATCTTCCCCGCTTGGCCTGCTACCGGCTACATTTATTAAAAGCGAGCCGGCCAATGCTATTGCAAAGCTTATTATAACTGATTTAACCTGAAAACTCATTGCTTGTTTTTTAATCAAAAAAATTGGTTAATGCTGTACTAATACTTTAAAAGCCTTTGCTTCATCAGTATTTATAACTTTTAGTAAATAAGTGCCGGGCGGCAATGCAGCCGTGCTGATTTCTTCGTTGCTGTTTTGCATTAATTTATTTGCCACAAGCCTGCCAGTTGCATCAAACAACTGAATAGTAGTATTAGCAGAAACATTGCTGCCACTGCTTACTGCAATAAAATTATTGGCCGGGTTGGGGTAAACAACATACCCTTGGCCGGTTTTGTTTTTTAATAATGCAATACGGCTGTATGCAAAGCTCCCGTCTTTATCTGTCTGTTTAATGCGGTAATACAAATTGCCGGCTGGGATATTGTTGTGCGTAAACTGCCAGTTGGCATTTTTTAAATTATCAATTGCCAACACTCCTGCCCTGCCCCAGTTTCTTCCATCAATGCTGACCTCTATTTCAAATGTTGAAGCGTTTTCCATCGGCACAGCCACCTGCCAGCTTATTAATGCAGTTTTTTGGTTTACTAAAATAGCGCCGGCATTTATAAACCTCACAGGCAATGCCCCAAAGCTGAAAGGTGTTGGCACATTTTCGCCAGCATCGCTTGCATTGCCATTTTTGTTTGGGTCAGCAAGTGTTGTATCCCCGTTATTGGAAGAATCGGAAACTGCCACTGTGCTTACTGCACTGCCAGCGCCAATATTAGCGCTGGCAACAGCAGAGTTTAAATAAGTAGCAACATTATTAAGGTTGGTAACACGGCACCTTACCTGTACTTTAAAAAAATAATCCCTGTTGGCCAATACTTTGTTAGGCAGGTTTTGGCCGGGGTTTAATATAGAAGTATTAGTTGTGCCATTGTATGCCGGGTTCAATACCAGGTTGGCGGCATTTGAGCCCGGCACAAATGATACGCTCACATTTGATACATTAGCTGCGCCATAAGGCATAGCCAGGTTATCGGCAACATTTATATTGTTTAAAATAACGTTGCCGAGGTTTTCAGTATAAATCTCATATACCAAATCTGCCGTGTTGCTGTTTATTTTCACAGCGTTTAGCAATCTTTTGGTGCAGCCTGTTGATGGCGTGATGCTAGAATTGTCAATAGGCGCCAGCCCGTTTTGAAATGCGTTGATTGTGCTTAATGTACCGCCGGCAATATTATAAGTGTAATAATAGCAACTGTTGGCCTGGTCGGTTCCTGTTAGTTCAAGCAGGCCGTTGAGGTATGCAATGCCAAAGCATGGCTGTGGAATAGCAGCAAGAAAAGTTGCTGATGCAGTACCGCCAGTTGTGTTGTAATTTGTGATTTCATACAGATTACTTACCGGGTAACCCAATACAGCAAACATCCTTCCGTTTGGCAAAATGGTTAGGTCGCCGCTTTCAACAGTAGAAGGGAAATTGCCTGCAGAAAACTGGAGCGGCTTGGAGCCTAAGATATTCCCATTGCTTACATCAAACTTATCAATATTGCATAATCCTGTAATTGAAACATTGCCGCCGTTTGATAAAGACCACAAATCGCCATTGTTGTCAAACTCAAAATTGCTTGCCACATAATTGTAAGAATAGCCTGGCGCAGTTGTTATTGCAGCCGGGCATTGCAGGTTTGCCGGCAGGCCAATATCCAGCACCCAAATTTTTGTTTGAATATCATCCCTTGTGTCAGCAATATAAACCTTGTTTTCCTTTGGGTTGTATGCTATATAAACTGCATTGTAATTGGGTTGCTGCTGTGAAAAATCGCAATCAGCAATTAACTGTGGCGTACCAGTCAAAGGGTTTTTTATAAGCCCGAAAGAAGCGGGCGAGCCACCCGGCGTGCAACTGCTTTTGCCAAAATTTACAAGCACGGAATTTTGTGCATTTATGTCATTTGCCAAAACAAATAAAAGGCAAATGAAAAAAACGCAAGAATATTTAACCATCACTCAATGTATTTATTTCAAAAACTTAGTGCTTAACAACTAGTTTATATGTTTCGCTTTCATTTTCGCCTGCTATCTTCAGCAGGTAACTTCCATCAGGGTAAGCTGCAACGTTTATTTCTTCAGCAGATGAAACCAATGGCTTTGACATCAACAGCTTCCCGGCAATGTCGTATAACTGTATGATTGTTTTTTTGCTGCTTGCGCTGCCCCCGGCGCTTATGGCAATAAAATTATTTGCAGGGTTTGGATAAACAACATAGCCGCCCATTTTTGTTTTGTTATTTAATAAAACAACCCTGCTGTAAGATACCATTCCGTCTTTGTCCGTTTGCTTAATCCTGTAGTACAAGGCGCCTGTTGGTATTTCCACATGCGTAAACTGCCAGTTGCTTTTGTTGTAATCTGTTACAGGCAAAGTGCCAAGGCGCTGCCATATTCTTGCATTGCTGCTGAATTCAACCTCAAACCTTGCTGCATTCTCCATTGGCGTGGCTACCTGCCAGTTTACCTGCGATGTTTTTGAATTTACCAATGAAGCGCTTACATTGATGAACCTTACAGGCAATACCCTGTAGGCAAATACGGTAGGCGTATTTTCACCGGCATCATTGGGGTTGCCGTTCATGTTAGGGTCTATCATAGTTGAATCGCCATCGTTGGTAGAATCAGAAACAATTATAACATTGGCGCCGCTGCCAACTTCGCCTGTTGCAAAGCCAGAATTGTAATATGCCCGGCCGCATACAAGGCGTATGGCCCTGCATTTTATTTGCAGTTTAAAAAAATGCTTAACGCTGCCTTCTATATTATTGGGAAGGCTTTGGCCCGGGCTCAATATATTGGTGACTGTGGTACCATTATAAGCTGGGTTTAATGTTAAACCTGCGCCATTGGAGCCAGGCACAAACGAAACCTCTACGTTCGACACATTGCCTGCGCCGAGAAACGCTGCAGCAAGGTTGTCAGAAATATTTATGTTATTCAGCACCATATTGCCCATATTCTGCACATACAATTCATACACCAAATCAGCCGTGGTGGCATCAATGCTGGTGGAGCTTACCAGCCTTTTTGTGCAGCCTATAAAAGGAGAAAGGCTTGTATTGTCAATTGGCATTTGTCCGTTTTGAAAAACCTTTTCTGTGCCCATTGTACTGCTGGCGATATCATAATCGAAATAGTAGCAATTGCCAACGAAGTCTGTGCCTGTTAATTCAAGCAGGCCATTCAGGTACGCTATGCCATAGCAATCCCTCGGCATAGTGGCAAGGTAAGTGGCAGTGGCGGTGGCACTGCCGCTGTAGTTGGTAATTTCATACAACTGGCAAATACCTGAGCCAAGCACGGCAAACATCCTTCCGTTTGGCAAAATGGTAAAGTCGCCGCTGCTTATGGTTGTAGGGAAATTGCCTGCGGGGAATTGCACCAGCCTTGTATTGATAACAGTGCCTGTGTTTACATCAAACTTATCAATATTGCATTGCCCCAGTGTGGCATCAAAATTTGAAAAAGCCCACAGGTTGCCGTTGTTGTCAAATTCAAAATTGTTGGCAATATAGCTGTAAGAATAGTTGGGCGAAGCAGGCATTACAGGGCAGGCGATACTGGCAGGCAGCCCCATATCGTACACCCATATCTTAGTATCAACGCCGCTTGATATGTTGGCCATATATATTTTATTATCGGCCGGGTTGTATGCCACAAAGCTTGAAAAATAACTGGGCAATTGGGCGCTCAAATCGCAATCTGTAAGCGTTGTTGGCGCCGCAGAAAGCGGGTCTTTGATTAATGAAAAGCCCGGCACTGTATTGGAGCATGCATTGCTGCCAAAGTTTACCAATATGGAGTTTTGGGCAAAGGTTTGCTGGCATATAAGCATTGCAATAAAAAGCCGGCAACATTTCAGCGTAAATTTTACAGTCATAATTCCCAGTTTATGGTTTGGCAAATAATCTTTTTCAGGGGGAGCGGAATTCAGAAGAATAAATGGATTGGGCTGTAAGCAGTTGTGTAAATATAAAACTTTTTATTGAAGCAGGAACAATCACATGGTATTTGGCCGCTTATAAAGTATTTGTAGCCTGATGGGCTAACTCAAACTAAAATAATTTCATCCCGTAATACCCCACCAGCGTAAAAATAATACAACGTGCCAGCACACCAACACAGCACCATGTGGCAAGCCTATGCATATTTACATTAAAGCCAACACCTACTGCAATACTAACTGGTGCACCTACCGTGAAAGTACCCAAAACGCCCAGGCCTACAATGCCATATTTTTCCCAGAGCTTATGGGCAAGGTTAGGTTTCTTTTCTGCCAGTGTTTCCTTTGTCTTGCGGAACCTTGCAATCAGCGCTTCTATTTTCTCACCTAAAAATGCAGCCAGGAATACACCCGCAATGCCGCCAGCAAGGGCAGCAAAAAAAATAACCCATGGCGACAGGCCGAAAGCAAAACCTGCAGGAATAGCTGCGTAAATTTCAAAAGTGGCTAACCCTGCAACAGTTAATATTTTATAGAGCATACGAATTATTTAGTGGCAATAATAAGCTATTTTAAACAACGCATTTTTAGTGCCGGCTACAGTAAAATTAATTGCTGTTTTCTATCGGCTGTTCAAACAATTGTTTCTTCTCCTCTTTTGGCTTCACTCCAAAGTTGTACCGGAATGTAATGCCAACCCTTCTTGTGTCCCCCATCCTTGTGCCGGATGCATCCACATTGCCCTGCTGCAGCCGGAAGGCAGTTTTATTAGTGAGGAAAATATCGTTCACAGATAATATGAGGTTGGCTTTTTTATTCATTACGCTTTTGTTAAAGCTGATATATGCAGCGCCAAAATTATCGAGCTCATAAAAATTTTGAAGCCCTTTGGTACGCATAAAGCCGTTCAGCGTCATCGTAAGTGTGGGGAATAATTTCAACTGGTGGTACATAAAAAACACCCAGCTTTTTCTTGAATAATTCAATGGCAGGCCCTGGTAAAAACCATTGTAAGAATTAATATTCATTTGTGCGCCTGCATAAAAAAAGTAATTGCCGCCAGGAGGCAACCCGCCCACGGCACGCAGGTAAACCTCTTTGTTCTTCCCTAAGTTATCGTAAGTGCGGTATGCAATACCGGTTATTTCGTCCTGGTAAGTAACGTTGCTGAAAATATTTTTTGTCTTGTTTACGCCAACAGAGAAAACAGTATAGTCATCTGCGGTGATATTGAATTCATAGTTATTGGTAAACTGTGGCTGCAAACCCGGGTTGCCCACATCAAACAAATACTGGTCAACATATTTTGGGTATGGGTTAAGCACTTCATAATATGGCCTTGAAATACTTCTGCGCAAAACGATATTGCCATTTAATTCAAACCCAAACAGCTTCATTATTTTATGCCGCAGGTACAGGTAGGGGAACATGTCCGTTCGCTTGATGGACAAAGACGTATCAGCCGGTATTATTTGCCGCCCGTTGATATTTGTCGATTCCATGCGAAGCCCGGGCTTTACAGTAAATCCAAGTATCTTTTTTGATAATTGCAAATAAGCAGAAGCAATTGCCTCTTTATACCTGAATGTGTTGGTTTGAAAACTGTCAACTTTTATTTCGCTGCTGCCTTGCTGCAAAAAATAGTTTGCGCTGTTGTTGCTTCTGGAAATACTTGTTTTAAAGCCGGTTTCTAATTCGATGCCGTTTTTAAATTTATAATCAAGGTTTGTTTCAAAAACAAAAATATTTTTATTGTTTTTGTTTTTGCCATTCCCAAATATTGTGGGCAATGCAGGTTGCATATAAAAATTATTGTAGTCCTGCTGATTATTGTAATTGTAACGGCTGTAATCAATTTGTGCTGTCCATTCGCTTCCTGCAGAGTCAATTTTATATTTCGAAAAGAGGTTGTTGCCCCAGTAAACAGAAGTATTATGGTTGCTGATGGCCGATGCGTTGCTGGCAACAGGCTGCTGATTGCTGTTATTCAAAATATCAATATCGTTTTTTGCCATGCTGCGGTTATTGTTGGCGCTGATACGCAGGTCATAGGCAATATTGAATTTTTTTGCGAGCGCAATATCGGTGCCAAGGCTGATGTAATGATTCAAAGCCGGGTAAACAGTCCTTGCTTTTTGCAATAGCGAAGAAGCAGATGATTTAAGCAGCCTTGTAGTATTGATTTGTTCAAAAGTATTCTTATCGGTGAATTGATAAGAAAAGTAACTGCTGGTTTTGCTGCCGCCTTTATTAACGTTGACACCTGCAAATTTTGTGTTCAATTCCCCCTGGAACCAGCCAAAATTCATGCTGCCATTGGTTCCAATCTTCACGCCTTTTTTCAAAACAATATTTACAATGCCGCCGCTGCTGGCTGCATCATATTTAGCAGATGGGTTCCTCAAAATCTCTATTTTCTCTACACTGTTTGAAGGCAAACTTTTCAAAAGTGAAGCTAAGTCCGCAGTGCTTAGCTTTACTTCACGCCCGTTTATTTGTATTGTGGCAGGCGTCATGCTGCTGAGGTACACATTGCCATCCTGGTCAACAATAGCGCCGGGTGTTTTTTCCAGGACTTCATACGCATTGGTGCTGGCATTTGCCAATGGCGCTGCATCCACCACTTGCTTGTCCCCCTCCTCTCTAACTAATTGCTTTCTGGAAACCACCACCACCTCATCCAGTTTTTTTATTTGCTTCTTCAATAACACTGAAACTTCAATTGATTTTCCGGCAACGGAAATATTTTTTTCAATATCAGCATAACCAGCGCAAGATATTTTCAGCAGGTATTTGGAAAAATTATTGCCCTCAAATAAGTTGCCGCGTTGTTTTGCTATCTGGCCTGATATCAAAATTGTGTCAGGCAAACTGTATAATTGCAATGTTGCCGGAGGGAATGAATCTTGCTTGCTTATTGACAATTTCACAGTAATATTTTGTTTCTGTGCAACAGAAGCAACATTGAAAAGCAACAATAATAAAAGAATTGCAAAAAAATATTTCATCCCGTAATTTGAGCGAATAAAAAAACAACTTTTCATTTACTGAAAAGTTGCGGGTTAAATAAATTGTAAATAATAAAACCTGTAAGGTTTTGAAAACCTTACAGGTTTCTGTCGAAGCCTATTTCTCGTCATCGTCTTCTTTCTTCTCATACAACTCTTCCTTCTTCACTATTTTCACTTTGTCTTTTTCCTTTAAGTCTTTGCTCACCACATCATAAGGCCCGCTCACCACCATTTCGTTCCCTTTAAGCCCATCAGTAATTTCTATATAATTGATGTCCTGTATATCTGTTTTTACTTTTATTTTTTTCAGGGTATTGTCTTTCTCATCCACCACAAATACTACAGTTTCCAAATCGTCTGCACTTAATGTTGCGCCCTCGCCGGTTTCCATGTGTTTCTTTTCTGCCTTTGTGCTGTCTTTTATTTCCCTTGTAGTAACGGCATTTATAGGCACGCTAATAATATTGGCATGGGTCCTTGTTTGTATATCAGCGCTGGCGCTCATGCCCGGCCTGAATGGAAGAGCGCCCCTGCCGCCTAAATCGCTGTAGCTTTCAGGCAGTAACCTTACATACACTTTATAATTTGTTACATCAGTACTTGTATTGGCAAGGGAGGTTTGTGTGGCTGCGCCATTGTTGCTGCTGGCAATTTGTGTTACAATGCCTTTGAATTTCCTGTCGCCATAAGCGTCTACTTTTACGATGGCGCTGTCGCCAAGCTTTACTTTTGGTATATCGTTTTCACCTACATCAACTCTTACTTCAATTTTGCTGATGTCTGCAATACGCAGCATTTCTGTGCCGGCCATCATATTGCTGCCCACCACTCTTTCGCCTTTTTTTACGCTAAGCAAACTCACCACGCCATCCATAGGCGCCACTACGGCTGTCCTGCTTAAGTCTTTGTTTGCCTTAGCTAAACTGCTTTGAGCTGCCTGCACTGCTGCCACATTTCCACGTATGCCCTGCTTTGCAGCATTGTAATTGGCAAAAGCGCTTTTATATGTTGCTTCGGCAGTAATGAATTCACTCAGGCTTATCACTTTGTCATTATACAATTGCTTTTGCATATTGTATGTTTTTTCTGCCTGGTCAAGCGTGGCTTTCAAAGCCTCTAATGATGCCTGTGAGTTGGCAACCTGTGCCTGGCTTTGTGCCACGCCACTGGCTGCCTGGTTAGCCTGTATGGCATATATGTCTGCATAAATGCGGGCAACAATCTGCCCTTTTCTTACGCTGTCGCCTTCTTTTACCGTCAGCTCTGTTATTTCGCCGCTGATATCAGGGCTTACTTTTACTTCTACCTCGGGATACACTTTGCCACTGGCATTCACCGTTTCGGTAATGCTGCGGCGCTGTGCTTTTTCAGCTGTTACTTTGGTGCCTTCGTCTTCGCCAAACACACCCAATGCTTTCAGCACTACTAATGCAAGCAGCAGCCCTACTGTGCTAATCAATACCCATTTAACTGTTTTGCTCATTGTGTGGTTAGTGTTATTCGTTGTTTGTTATGCGTTATTGGTTACGGGTTTGCCAATTGTTTTTTGCCTGTTGCTACAGCTTCAGCCCCTGCCCTTTATAAAACTCCAGCACTTTCATCCTGAACACATATTCATATTGCGCCAGCAGCCTGTTCACTTTTGCTGTAGTTAAGTTATTTTGATTGGTAATTAATTCAAAAGCACCCAGCAAGCCCACATCATAGCGTTTTCTTGCAAAATCATAAGTTCTTTCCGATGCAGAGACAGTTGCCTCGGTAGAATTAAAGCGTTGCAAAGCGCTTAATGCATTGGTGTAAGCCTGATAAATATCCTGCTTTAATTGCCGGTCTGCCTGTTGTATCACAAGCTCTGCTGATTTTACATTTAGTTTGCTTCGTTCATAAGCTGTTTTTGCAGCGCCGCCATTGTTAAAAATAGGGACAGTGACGGATAGGCCGATGTTTTGACGGAAGTTTTGGTCAAGCTGGGATGTATAACCATCCCAAAGCTGGCTGAATGATTTGGTATTTGTTACATAGGTTGGCACAGCTTCTTTTATAAAATAATTATCGCTGCCAATTGTTACTATGCCATATTCGGGGCGGGGGTTGCCATAAGTTATACCCGTAATTTTGCTCTGCTTAAAAGGGTTTGAAAAATTACTTCCCAACCCGGCAAAGGCTGAGACAACAGGGTATAAAGAAGCTTTCGCAACTTTCACATTCATTTGAGATGACTGCAGGCGCAACTTATTTACTTTTTGTGCAGGCTGGTTTTGCAATGCCATTTGATAGACATAAGCCGGTTGCAAGTCCGCAATTTTTTCCAATGGGATTTTGTCAACAGGCGGCACATCCAATTCAAAATTTGCATCTGCCTCAATATTCAACAATGCCTTTAATTGCAGCACACTTATATCTGCTGTTGCCTGTGCATTTATTATGGCAGTGCTGTCCCTTGCAAATTGTGCTTCCAGTTCCGTAGCATTTAACTCCGGCAAAGCGCCTCTTTTCACTCTCAGCCTTGTTGCTTCCAGTTGATTTTTTGTTTGTTCAAACTGTAACTTCGATACAGCTATCTGCTCAATATTTAATAAAGCTTGCAAGTATTGCGTAGCTACAGACAAAGCAATATCATTTTTTGTTTTCTCAACATCTGCGGCGGCTGCTTTACTGTCAATAGTTGCAGCCAGCATAGTATTTTTTATACGGTGCCAGTTAAATATTGTTACATCTGCACTTAAATTGTATTGTTGAAACAGCAACTGTGTGGTGGTAAACTGATTGGTGGTTGGGTCAACTGAACGCCCAAACTGCACACCAAGGTTTGTAGAGAAATTTGCGTTGGGGTAAATTGAATTCTTTGCCTGCTTTTCATTTAGGGCAGCCAGCCTTGCTTCAATATCTTTTTGTTTTATACTTATATTGTTTGCCCACGCATATTCAACGCACTTTTTCAAACCCCACTTGCCCTGGCCTGAGGCAGCTTTAACAACAAAAAAAGAAAGCAGCAGCAAAGTATATCTCATTTGCCAAAAATAAAACTTCCTGCTTGAACAATGTATTATGAAATACATAAAAGGCAACAATACTACCTCAGCAGCACTACAGTGCCCTTTTTTAAAATTTCATTGCCCCTGAATGTAACGCCTGCAGCAACCCACACGTAGGCTCCGGCGGGCTGCGGTTTGCCTTTGTACGTTCCGTCCCAACCCTGGGAAGGGATGTTGGTGGAAAAAACCAATTGCCCGTAGCGATTATATACATTAAAGTATTTAAACCCTGCAATACCCACAGCAGTTGCTTTAAATATACGGTTGCTTGCCACTTTGCTTTGCGGGCTGAAAGCAGTGGGCACATAAATAGCCGGGCCGTTTAAAATTTTTATCAATACTGTATCGTAACTGCCGCAGCCTTGTGCAGTATAAGCCCTCACTATATATTGCCTGTCTTCTGTATTGGTGGCTACAGGGTTTGCAATGGATGGGTTGTTCAAGCCATCAACAGGAAGCCACTCATAACTGTTGCCGCCTGTGGCATTCAACTGCACTGGCTGGTTTGCTGCGGCAATAATAATCTCGTTTTCAATATATGCCTTGGTGGCATAAACAGTGATAAAGGAAGTATCTGTATTGATACAACCGTTGCCTGCCTCTGCCGATAAAACTACCGGGTATGTGCCTGAAGCGGCATAAATTATTTGTGTGTCTTTGGCGGTTGAAACAATGTTGTTGCTAAAGGCCCATTGCCACTTTTGTATGCCTCCTGACAAATCCGTTGCAGTAAAATTTACCAACGTATTTACGCAGGCATCAGCAAAGCCTGCATTAAACAATGGTTTGGCCAAAACAGCAAAATTTTTGCTGGCAGTATCGCTTTGGCAACCTTTGTCAGAAACAGCCACAAGGCTTACTGTTTGATTGCCTGCATCAAAACTCCTGAATGGGTTTTGCTGGCTGCTCCATTGGTTGTTTTGGCTAATCCATTGCCATTGTGCAATTGAACTGTTCTGCGATTTTGATGAATCAAAAAATTGCACCGGCTGCCCTTCGCAGGCTGCATTGCTGAATGAAAAATTGGCAGCCGGCTTTGCAGAAACCACCAACGGTTTTATAATTGTGTCAGAACTACAACCGCCGGATTGCACAGATAATTTTATATTGATTGTATCAACAGCATTAAACGTAACGGATGGGTTTTTCAAATTAGACGTTTGCCCGTTGCCAAAATCCCAGTGCCATGCTGTAATAGTTGTGCTATCGTTTGTGTATGATGAATCATTTAATATTGCCGGCACCGACTGGCAAACAAAATCGTTTTTAAAAAAAGCTGTTGGCTTGCTTCGGATAAAGACGGGTTTTTCAATTGTCCCAAGGCAATTGCCATCGCTTGAAGTTGCTGCAAACAAAACAGTGTGGCTACCCGGCATTGAAAATGCGAAGCTTGTATTCTGAGTATTCCGGGGAACATTGTCGCCAAAATTCCAGGCCCAATTTTTTATTGGGTCAGGCGCACTTATAACGATGCCATTAAAATTGATTGTTGCCCCGGCGCAAACAGAATCTGTAAAACTAAAATCAAGCACCGGCCGCTGGTAAATATGGATTGGTTTTATCAGCGTATCAGAAACACAGCCGCCATCAGTTTGTACAAACAGCTTTATATTTTTGTCGCCTCCTGTGCTGTACTGCGTGGCTGGCGCAACTTCTGTTGATGTGTTCCCATTATCAAAATCCCAAAACCAACTGCTGATATTGCCAAATGGCGCCGATGAAGCATCAATGAATGTTACCTGGTTAATTACGCAACTGTCAGTATGGGCAAAGCCAGTAATTGGTTTGCCGCTTATCCTTAATGTTTGTGTGTTGGTTTCGCTGCATCCATCTGCCCCTGCCACAGTTTGCGTTACTGTGTAATCACCTGCAGTTGAATAAGTATGCACAGGGTTAACGTTTATTGAATCAATGCCGCTGCCGTCACCAAAATCCCAATACCTTTTTTGCACCGCCGCAAATGAAACAGTTGAGTCAAAAAAAGTGATTGGCTCATTAATGCAGCGTTTTTGCCCTGCCGCAAAAAAATATTTTGGCGAAAGTGCCGTACAAAACTGCTGCAGGTTGGCCGAGCCGCCTGTGCTGCCTGTGAAACCCCAAAATACATCAGGGTTGCTGCCAAATACATCTGTTACAAAATCCTTTGCCACATTCAGCCTGAAATTGCCATCAATGTAAATTGACAACTCCGTAATTGAGGCATCCCATTTTACCCTTAGTGTATGCCACTCGCAGTCTTCAATATTGCCGCTGCTGGCCAAAGCCGTAACCGGCCCGGCGATATTGGATGCGGGGTTGGCATGGTCAATATTGCCATTTAATTGCACAGCTACATGGTCATAGGCAGGGTCGTTCGATTCGGCGTTTTGCCATGTATCAATTGTAACTGCTACTGATGGCGAAATGCCTTCAACCCCCAGGCCCCCGCCGGTACTGCCGACGCTGGTACTGATTGGTTGCATCATAAATGCTATGCCGTCAGCTCCATTATCATCGGTGCAGCCCAGATAAATATCAAAATTAAAATCGAAAGATTGGGCAAGGTTAATCTTGTTGTTATTCCATACAGAACCGCTTAAGGTAAACCCATTGGGCGTAAGGGTGTAGCAGTGGCAACTGTTGGCAGAAGCGCTTCCATTAACTGTATACTGGGCAAAAACCCGGTTTCCAAAAATGAGGAGCGGTAATAAAAAAAACAGTTTCATTTTGTTTAAATACGGTACACAAAAAAGGCTGCCATCTAAAATAGCAGCCTGATAAAATTAGTAATTAAATGCTTACCACGCCTTTTTTGCCACGCCATCTGCCACTGCTTTCAAAGCAGCCGCTTCGCCAAGCATAGTTGTCATTTTGTTGCCCTTGCCATCATGCCCCTGGGCCATGTAGCCGCCACGGGCTGTTTTCGTTATCACTGCGTCCTGCATAGGCACATTTTTTTCTTTAGTTTTCATGCAGTAAGCTGTAATCATGTTCGACATCGTTTTTTAAATTTATGGTTAGTAAAATAATGAATCGAAGCGCTGCTTCAGGCAGACAAGCTACAAATTATCCCCGGTTTGGCAAAATGGGGCAGGCTGCCATGAAGATTGAATGTGAATAACTTAAAATCCTGCCGCCTGTTTAACAACAGCCCCCAACATGTTGGGGGCCGAGGTTTATTGAAATAATTCAGGTATTTTTTATTACACAGCGAAACTTTCGCCGCAACCGCAGCTCCTGCTGGCGTTGGGATTATTAAAGTAAAAACCTTTGCCATTCAACCCATCACTAAATTCAAGCTCTGTGTTTACTAAGTATAAAAAACTTTTCAGGTCGCACACAATCTTTACACCCTTGTCTTCAAACACCTGGTCCATTGGTTTTTGTTCGTTGTCAAAATCCATTTTGTAGCTTAAGCCGCTGCAACCGCCACCAACAACACTTAC
>CAYRRL010000012.1:0-6633 GCA_964426665.1 uncultured Ferruginibacter sp.
GCAAGGTTTAAGTGTAAATCTGAATTGGAGAGGAATGGAACAACAAATTGCTTGGAATTTGCATCGCCAGCAACAGCCTGCCATGCTGCTAGTGTTTGCCTGTCCGTACCACCATAATTGCCGGTATATCGTGCACCCGAAGCAATAACATCCAGGATATTATAATTAGATGAAGCAAGCGTGCCGCCTCCAAAATGAAAAGAATATGCTTTAGCTGAACCAGATGCAATAACTACTGAATTTGACAGTATGTTATCAACAACTGTAAGCGTGCCTGTAAAAGCACTGCTTCCGGTATTGCTTCCATTAGCTACACATAATGCAGCAGAAGAACATTGCCCGCTTCCAGAAATATTAGGAAGGTTTACAGAATTATGGTATAAATTAATGGTGCCTCCAGTTTGTATCCGTATACCAAAAAGCATGAATGTGGTTGTTGCTGAAGCTGAAGATTGAATGGACCCAATCATATTATTATACACATCATAAGTGCCGGAGGTAGCCTGAATTTCCAAACCAGTACAAGGCGAGCCTGTTGAAGACCCGGTTCTTTGGCTAATTATCTTATATATCTTATTTTTATTAATGGTATTGTTTCCAGTTGTCAGGCTAATAAACACGCCATAAGCAATGCCCGAGGACCCCGTTCTTGCATATTGGACCTGCTGGACAGTATTATTGAAAAATGTAAAATCCTGCTGCGATATCAACCTTACCCCCATAGCGTCTGCACTGCCCCCATATGTAGTAGATGCTCCGCCAATTGCGCCGGCAGTATCTTTTCCAATGGTACAGTTTCTTACAACGCAACCAGCATCTTCGTTACCCGGCATACCATTAATTACAACGCCCCTGTATGCCCGGTCAACCTGGATATTGTCATACACATTGCCGGAGTTTTTTGCCCCAGCCACATCGCTCAACTGGTAAATGCCATAAGTATTGACGCTGCTTCTTGTACTGCTAGAATTCAAAAAGTTGTAAAGTATAATTCTAAAATTCTTAAACGTATTGTTTTGGGCAGGATTGGCACCACTGTTTCGAATATGCAACCCATACTCCATAGGCGCTACAGTGGTTGCTGCTGTTGTGCTTGCTGTCATTGTATTGGCAGGGTTTTCCACAAGGTCAATGCCGTCCCATGTAATATTATCAGCGCCATTTAACCTAAGGATATAATCGCTTGCGCTGTTGGCGCCTGTAGTGCTCGCCATAAGTACCGGGTTTGCCCCTGCACCATTGTGCTTAAAAATTACTGCAGTATAAGGGAAAGAAAACAGCGCAGACCCGGCAGAGCCAATATCATATTGTGATGAGGCTATTTCAACATACCCGTCTGCAAAGTCAAACTGCACAGTACCCAGCGATTCTACGCCGTAAGTATTGAGTGCGCTAACAGCAGAACCTATGCTGTTTACCGTAATAAAGCTGAGGTCCGTCAACTGCACATTATTTGTAGAACCTGCAGTAACCGGGTAAGTACCGGATTTAATCGGCACGGCAGCCGCAGATAATGTGAGAACTATTGCTGCAAAAAGAGCAACAACATTCATAACATTCCGTTTCAAACTTTGGCCAAACGAAACAAAGACGCCAGTGTGTAAAGTTTTTTTCATAATCAACCCATCTAAGTTTTTCAAGTATCAACTCTCAAAAAAAGTATAACCAGATTTTAATTTAAAAGTTTTTAACTCTGTCTATTGACAAAGAGTGTGCTGCTTTTTGCGCAGCCGTGCCATTAACTTCTGCTTAACCCCCCCCATGCCGCTTTAAGCGCCCTTTAAAAAATAGCAATAGCCTGCTTTGCTTTTGTTCACCTGTTTAGCCTGATATCATAGCAGATGCAGTTTTTTAAAACCGTTGCAACCGTTAACCACATATGTTTTACAAGGAGAATGGACAATCAATCAGGCAACAAAGGTCATGCTTAATTAATAATTGAAGAAGCCAAACAGTGTTAAATAGTGAACTTTCTACGCAAACGAAGGGCAATAAAAACGCTGTCAAAGCGCCGTATTGCCAACAACAAAAAAAACACCGCTTTAGCTTTTAAGCATTTCATTTTCAGCCTCTTTTTTCCATATTTTGGATGATTGTTTCGGATTTTGAACAGGCAAAGCCGGCAAGCGGGGACAGGCATCAGGGTTACGCAATCGTTGCCATAAAGCGATTGTATTGCAAAGCAGCCTCTTTTTAAAAAACCGTGTTGCAAAAAACAGGCTCGCCTGCAGGCAAAAAAGGCTAGTAAAACGGCACTACTAACTGCCTTCAGCAGCCGAAATGGAAGGGAAGCAGTGTTATTAAACACGGCGGTAAACGGGCCCCCGGGAATGGCTGAAAAATATTTTTCAAAAAAATGTTTCCTGTTTAGAAAAAATAATTTTTATATTTATATCCGTTCAACACGAAACAATCTTGTTTTATTTAGCGCTATTGCTCACCACCTGAATTAAAATCTTATTTATGATTACCAAAATTGCCGGAGAAGTTTGGAAGCCATTAAAAATTAGCG
The DNA here is from genome assembly GCA_964426665.1 of uncultured Ferruginibacter sp. Classification (GTDB taxonomy): domain Bacteria; phylum Bacteroidota; class Bacteroidia; order Chitinophagales; family Chitinophagaceae; genus Ferruginibacter. The sequence continues at coordinate 2,513 of CAYRRL010000012.1, forward strand.
GCCACAAAAACATCCGAAGAAAGTATTGTATTTCAAATTACGGGCGTGCGGCCAGCTACACAACCAACGTTCACAAAGACGGTAAAATTTTAAGAGGTTCCTTAACCTCAGGGTACAGAACTTTAAACCTTCACATTGACGGAAGCAACGGCACTATTTACCTGCACAGGGAAATAGCAAAAACTTTTTGCAAGAAAAATTCCCCCAAGCACAAGTATGTTATCCATCTTAACCATAAAAAGGAAGACAATAAAAAAAGCAACCTTAAGTGGGCCACGCTGGAAGAGATGAGCAAACACCAGCAGAAAAGCCCTTTGAAAATTGCCTACAAAAAAATACAGGCCAATAAAACAGTTGGCCTGAAGCTGAATGCTTCAAAAGTAAGAGCCATAAAAGAAGCTATTGGCAACCCTAAAAGAAAGCTTACATATAAACAAATGGCAGCCAAATACAATGTAAGCGAAATGACTTTGTACAGGATAAAGAGCGGTGAAAACTGGAGCCATATCAAGTAGGCAAAAAGCAAGAATACAAAGATGAAAAAATACAAGGGGCTGTTACCAGCCTCTTTTTTGTTAAATTGCTGTCCCTAAAAATTATTTATGCTGCAACCATCCACCTTACAATTTATAAAAGAATTAAAAAAGAACAACAACAAACCATGGTTTGACGCCAACAGAAAAAAATACGAAGCTGCCAAGGCTGATTTTGTTTCCTGGGTTGAGATACTCATTGCCGCCATTGCAAAATTTAACCCGGCTGTTGCATCGCTTAAAGCGAAGGACTGCACTTTCCGTATTAACCGTGATATAAGGTTCAGCAAAGACAAAAGCCCGTATAAAACAAACATGGGCGCATACATAAACCCCGGTGGGAAAAAGATAAACACGCCAGGCTATTACTTTCATTGCGAGCCGGGGCAAAATTTTGCTGCCGGCGGCTTATATATTCCTGAACCTGCCGTGCTTGCCAAAGTGAGGCAGGAAATTGATTACAACTTTGATGAATGGAAAAAAATAATTGGCAGCAAAACGTTCAAAAAATATTTTCCCAAAATAGATGGCATTGAAGTACTGAGCAGGCCACCCAAAGGCTACAGCGATGACAACCCGGCAATTGAATTTTTAAAAATGAAAAGCTATATTGTAAGCAGGCCGCTCGATGACAAAGAGCTTACAAGCAAAACTTTGGTAAAAGAAGCAGCCAAAACGTACGAAGCCATGAAGCCGATGATTGATTTTTTAAACAATGCAATGAACTAACGGCGCAGGCGGCAACCGGCTCTAATATTTTAGAGGAGGGCAACCCAGTTTATCGCTTCCAGCGTTGCTGCCGCCGCCAAACCTGTACACCAGTCCCACCGTGTGCGAATGGTAAAAATCTTTTCGGGCAGGGTTGGCCACATTGCTAAAGCCATCTAAATAATCAGAAAAAGCATAGCGGAAAGCAAGCTCGTAATTAAGCGACCACAGTGGCCCCAAATAAAATGAAAGCCCTGCTCCCGCAGGCAGCGCAAACAAGGAGCGTGGGGGCACAATGGCTGCATCCTGCCTCAAGCCAGTTTGCGCTTTGGTGCCAGATGAAAAAACAGTGGTGTCCATTTTACTGTAATCCCTTGCAATGCTTAAGAAACCTGCACCGGCACCCGCAAATAAATAAGGCGTAAGCCTCATGCCAAGCTCATTGCTGTTGTTGCCAAATGGGTTCCATACCAGTTGGGCAGACAACTCTGTAACCGGTGTTGAAAAATTTAGCGCCCTGCTTTTCCTCCAGGCAGGATTGCTATATGCAGCATCATTGCCCCTCAACTTTCCAAATGCAGCATTGCCCCTAACAGCAAAGTATGGGCTCAAAACCCTGCTAACTGAAAAACCAAAAACAGGCGATGCCGTTTTAAACGAGCCTAATAATGAAGGTGTTAAATCTCCCTGGTAAACCATAATGCCGCCATTGATGCTAACCATCCATTTATAGCCATCTTGTGCATTGGAAAATAATACTGATGCCGAAAATAAAATAGTTGTTATGCCTGTTTTTAATTCTTTGCCCATGGTGTATTTTTTTAAATGAATAAACCCATGCAGCCAGGATTGGTATAAAAATAATGCAAAGTAAAAATCAGGCCATTAAATAAAGAGGTGTTTGTTTGATGTGGGCAAGATAAAATTTATTGCTGCAATTAATCTTAAAGAAAAGATAAAAGCAGCGGGCTATTTATTGATATATTTATTCAACCCGTCAATATAGCTGTCGCTTACAGGCAGCACAGCCCCATTTTTAAGCGATGCTTTTTTATTGGAAACAGCAACGATTTTACTTAGGGAAACAATATAGCTCCTGTGTATTCTTAAAAAATTTTCTGCCGGCAGTTTTTCAATAAATGCTTTCATTGTCATAAGCGTAAGCACTGGCCTACTGCCGGCAAGGTGTATTTTGATATAGTCTTCAAGCCCTTCCACATAATCAATATCAGCTAAATCGACCTTTACCATTTTATATTCGCTCCTCACAAATATGCTTTGCTGCGCTTGGGCTTTGGGTTGGGCTTTAGCCCGTAGTATTTCAACTGCTTTATTAACTGCTTTGTTGAAACGCTCTTGTGCAATTGGCTTTAGCAAATAATCAACCGCTTCCAGTTCAAAGCCTTCGTACGCAAATTTTTTGTATGCCGTAGTAAAAATTATAAGCGGCTTATTGGGCAATGAATTCACCAATTCAATACCGCTGATATCAGGCATATTAATATCAATAAATAAAATATCGGTTTCATTATTCCTTAAAAACTCGCCAGCGCTCACCGCATCGTTAAATGTTTGCACCATCTGCAGCACCGGCGCCTGCAACACATAATTTCTGATGAGTTCCAGCGCTGGCCATTCATCATCAACAGCAACACACTTATAAGCCATAGCAAATTTTTTATGTGTATAAAATAAGGTTCACTGTATAAAAGCCGTTTTTTTCTTCAATGCCAAGCACATGTTTTCCGGGATAGAGCGCCAGCAGCCTTTTCTTTGCGTTTTCAAGGCCAATACCCGTTCTTTCTGTGTTGCGTGGGGTTGAAAACAATTTGTTTTGTGCAAAGAAATGAATATGCCTATCCTGTATTATAAGTTTGAAAACAATACTGTTGCTTTCATGGATGCTCACCCCATGCTTAAAAGCATTTTCCACAAATGTCATTAAACACAGAGGCGGCACCGTTTTGCCTGCAGTGCTGCCTTCAATGGAAAATTCAACGGGGAAGCTTTCGCCAAGGCGCAATTTTTGAAGGCTGATATAATCTTGTATGCAGGCAGCTTCGTCTTCAAGCGGCACCATTGTTTCATTGGTTTCGCCGGTAACATAGCGCATAATATTCGACAGCTTCATCACTGCATCGGCGGTACTTTCGTTTTTTGTGACTGCCAGTGAATAAATATTATTAAGCGTATTGAACAAAAAATGGGGATTGATTTGAGCTTTTAAAAATGACAGCTCTGCGTTAGCCCTGTCTGCCTCTGCCTGTATAGCACGTTTTTCAGTAAGCCTTGATTTTTTTAAGGCGTTATCAGCCAGCACAATCAAAAAAACAAGCAACAATAAAAACACGCTTACAATATCAAACACAGGGCCTCCACGCCTGTTGGGCACCTGCGGGCCTGGCGCTTTTTCATTTCCAGTGGCAGGCGGCGGGCCGTGGGGTTTATCAACCATTCCCCTTTCATGCTTTGAAGCCAGCCTTGAAAAATGCAACAAGCCATCAAATGGCTTTAGAAGCAAAGTAGCTGCCAGCAGTACAAGCATTGCAGTTGCCAATAATAAGGCCCTGTTAGTAAAATACAGCCTGGGCACTAAAAAATTTTCGAGCAAAAAATAAACTGCCAAAAAATATAAAATGAAGACCCAGTACCTGTAAGAAGAAAGGAGGCTTACAGTAGCCCTAAGATCAGACTGGCTATATACAAAAACCAGTGGCGCAAGGGAGAAAACCAATACCCAGGCAACAGTGCTGGCAAACAAAGGCTTTTTTAAAGCAAACATGCCACAAAGAAACAGAGTTTTGGCTGCCATAAAAAAACAGTATCGCTTAATGGGGCAATTGTGCAGATAAAAATTGGCCAGGGATAAATATCCCCGGC
>CAYRRL010000012.1:6652-15547 GCA_964426665.1 uncultured Ferruginibacter sp.
TACTGTAATGCTTAACAATAAACAGCGTGAAGATTAATCACTGGAAAATAGGACAAGAAGATCTTTGGGGGGTATTTCAAAAATAAAGGACAGTGCAATGTGCCAATGGCAGGAAGTAAAAGTATAAAAATATTTGATAAGTGTAAAAAAATGCCAATCTATTTTTTCGACATGGCAATTTCCCGGTTGGCAAGTTGGTAAATTTTGCCCTTCTTTTGGTTGTACCACCATACCGGGGCTGTTTTTTTCATCACAGTATCAATTCCACGCATTCCAAAAAGGTTCCATACCCCCCGCAGCTTGCCGCCAAAACTGGCCTGCATGGCCCGCAGGCTCATGGCAAAACCGCTTTGCATATACTCCATGTGGTGCCAATAACCTGCTGGCATAAACAGCGTGTCCCCATGTTCCAATACTACTTCGTACCCCTTAGCAAGCTTAGTGGCGGGAAAGTTTTCATAATCAAACTGTTTTTCATAATTGGCAAAATTGGCAAGGCTTAATACTTCCCAGGGCTTTCGGTACAGCTTGTGTTTTTCTTCATGAGGGAACAACAATACCCTTTTTTTGCCCATAAACTGTGTATGAAGTATATGGCTCATGTCTATATCAAAGTGCATATGGGTAATGGAGCCCTCGCCGCCAACAAAAAGCATAGGGTATTTCTTTACAAAGCCTTTCATTAATTCCTCAGGCCATGCAAAGTCATTTACCAGTTGCGGGGCATGCTGGAAGATATTGAAAAGGAAAATCCTCAGTTCCAATGGGCCATTTTTTACCTGCTTCAGGTAATCGCCAAATTTCATATAGGCGTCCGCAGTATTAATAGGTGTATATGCGTCGCTCTTTACATTATTATAAACACCTACTTCTTTTTCGCCCACTATATTTATAAAATAATCCCAATTCCATTTTTGGCTGCAGGGCCATTGCTTTGCCAATCCTTTTATTACAAGGGGTTTTTTTGTATTGTAGTAGTTTTTTTTAAACGCTTCCGGCGAGATATGCTCAACTTTATCAACAGGCTGCAACTGCATAATAATTATTTTACAGGCCGCAAAACTACAAATTGCTTCGAAGGCCGCCAACCTTTGCAATGTTTTAAATAGCCTTCTTTCTTTGCTATAGTATACTTTAAAAACTAATAAGTGTTAGTTTTGCTGAAAGCGGGTGCAACGCATGGCAAAAATTCAAACAGCAAAAAACAGCAGCAAAAAAGAAGTAATACTGAAAAAAGCTGCCGCTCTTTTTAAGGCAAAAAGCTTTGGCGCTACTTCTATGAGGGAACTGGCAGATGTAGTGGGCGTGGAAGCCCCGAGCCTGTACAACCATATCAGCAGCAAAAAAGAACTGCTGCAGGAAATTTGCTTTAAAACCGGCAACCTGTTTACCGAACAGATAGAAAACATCCGCAACAGCAGCAACAGCACCGTTGGCAAAATAGAATCTGTTATCCGCTTCCATATAAAAACAATGGCGGAAAGTTTTGACGAAGTATATGTAGCCAACCATGAATGGAAACATTTGCCCGAGCCATACCTCTCTGATTTTTTAACCATCCGCCGCAATTATGAAAAAAGCCTGATGGCACTTATTGAAGAAGGCATTGAAAAGAAAGAAATAAAACCAGTGAACCCATACGTGGCGGTGCTCACTATTTTGTCTGCTGTGCGTGGGCTTGAGTTTTGGCAGCGCAACAAAAAAAATGTTCCGTTGCAGGTACTTGAAAGCGATATGGTAAACCAATTATTAAACGGCATTGTAAAATAAAATATGGCAATACATTTTCATTCATTAAAAGTAAAAGAAGTAAAAAAGCAAACGCCCGAATGTGTTTCGGTTACTTTTGACGTACCGGAAGAATTAAAAAAAGATTTCGCTTTTACGCATGGGCAAAATATAACCCTTAAAAAAGTTATTGATGGCGAAGAGGCAAGGCGCTCCTATTCTATTTGCACTGCGCCATTTGAAAAGGAGTTAACCGTGGCTGTCAAAAAAGTAGATGGCGGAAAGTTCAGTACATATGCGAACGAAATATTGAAAGCAGGCGATACAATTGATGTTCTTCCCCCCACAGGGAAATTCAATACAGTGCTTGATGCCGCCAATAAAAAAAATTACACCGCTTTTGCAGCAGGCAGCGGCATCACGCCCGTTATTTCCATTATCAAAACAACTTTGCAGGCAGAACCGCAAAGCAGTTTCACTTTAGTATTTGCCAACCGCAGCAGGGCTTCCATTATTTTTTTTGAAGAGCTAGAAGGCATAAAGAACAAATACCTGCAGCGTTTCAACTTTATCAGCCTGCTTACAAAGGAAAGAACCGATGCTGATATTTTTTTTGGGAGGATTGACAATACAAAACTCAACCAGTTAAACAAGCTGATTGATTACAGCAAACAAGACGAGTTTTTTATTTGCGGCCCTGAAGAAATGATTTTTTGTGTGAAGGATTTTTTAGAAGCGAAAGGCATTGAAAAAAAGAAGGTTCATTTTGAATTGTTCACAACGCCGGGGCGCAATGGCAAAAAAAGCAAAGAAGCAAGGAAGCAAGAGGCAGAAAAAATAAAAAGCCTTGTTCAAATAAAATTAGACGGAAGGACGGTGGGGTTCCCGATGGGTTTTGAAAGCGTAAGTATTTTAGATGAAGCGCTAAAGCAGGGGGCTGATTTGCCATTTGCCTGCAAAGGCGGCGTATGCTGCACCTGCAAAGCAAAACTATTGGAAGGGAAAGTGGAAATGGATGTCAACTGGGGGCTTGAAGAAGAAGAACTAAGGCAAGGTTTTATATTAACCTGCCAGTCGCACCCGGTTACTGAAAAAGTAGTAATTGATTTTGACGCAAGGTAACGGCAAAGCTAAGCCGCTAAAATGTTTCATTATTGTAAGCCACTTCTGTTTTCTTAAGCTTGTTGGGGGCATGAGAAAACTCCGGCAATAACTTGCTTAGAATGGCGATGATAGCTTCGCTGTTATGCGTTTTCGCCGTTTCCTGCAATTCGTTCAAGATATTATAAAACTCAGGGTTTTGATTGGTGGCTTTTTTTGCCCTTAATATTTTAGGGTGGTCTGTTGGCGCCAGTTCTTCAGAATCTTTGAACAGTTCCTCATACATTTTTTCGCCTGGCCTAAGCTGTGTGTATTTAATGTTGATGTCTTTGCCAGGCACCAAACCGGCTAATTGTATCATCCTTGTGGCCAGGTCAAGCACACGCACAGGCTTGCCCATGTCAAACACCAATATATCGCCTGTCTTGCCAATTTTGCCAGCCTCCAAAACTAATTTAGCAGCTTCGGGTATCGTCATAAAATACCTTGTAATATCAGGGTGCGTTATTGTAACTGGCCCGCCTTCTGCAATTTGTTTTTTAAATGTGGCCACAACGGAGCCTGCCGAGCCCAGCACATTGCCAAACCTTGTGGTAATAAAGTTTGTATTCGATTCAAACCTGTCATTTAATGACTGGATATAGATTTCAGATATACGCTTGGTGGCACCCATTACATTGGTTGGGTTCACCGCCTTGTCGGTAGATACCAAAACAAAAGTTTTTACGCTAAACAGCAAGGATAAATCAGCAATTACTTTGGTGCCAAAAATATTTGTCTGCACCGCTTCGCTGGGGAATTCCTCCATTAGCGGCACATGCTTGTATGCAGCTACATGGAAAACAACGGTTGGTTTATAGGTATTGAAAACTTTTTTTACCCGTTGGTAATCTTTTGCAGAAGCCACTTCCACATTCATGTTGCTAAAACCCTTTTGCCGTAATTCATATTCAAGGTCAAAAAGGCCAGATTCCGATTGGTCAAGCATAACAAGGTTGCTCAATTTATGCCTTGTCAACTGGCGGCAAATTTCGCTTCCTATTGAACCTGCGGCACCTGTAACTAAAATACAGGCCCCGTCATAATTGGCCCCCGACAAATCGCTTGGTATAATAATTTCGTCACGCTGCAGCAACTCCTCAATATTCATTTCCCTTACCTGATTCTTCTGGAACAGGCCACCGCTCCACTGGTTGGCATGGGGCACTACATTAATCTTTATCTTAAATGGGGCGCACACATCTGCCAGCGCTATCTTCCTCTCCACTGACAGTTTATTGATAGCAATATAAATTTGAGTAATGCCCTTCTCTTTGATAAGCTTGGTAAGGTGGGGGTCAACTGCATTGTAAATAGGCAGGTCGCCAATTTTCTTTCCTATTTTATAATAGCTGTCATCAATAAACCCTACTAATGTTGTATTGATATTAATATCCTGTTCCAATACCCTTTTGGTTATTTGCCCCATCATACCGGCCCCAAAAATCAATGTGCGCTGGCTGGTGGCAGTCTTGTTTTGCGCTGCACGGAAATAAATTTCCTTTACTAACAGCCTGAACGAGACGAGCAGGAAAATAACAACAAAAAGGTTGATAAGCAACATTGGCACTGTGATGCTGCTGGTAACAAAATTATTTGAGTTGATAAGGTAAACCGCTGACCAGCAACCAAACTGCAGGAACCCGAATTTGATTATCCTGATTACATCTTTTAGCTCAGAATACCTGATAATACCTTTATAAATGGATAAGCTCGAAAAACAAAGGGTGCCAATGATTGCATTCAATACCACTGCTGGCACAAATTTTATAATATGCGGCAGGCCCACTGACAAGTGGTTAACCAATAAAAACGAAAAGCAAAAAGACAAACTTATAAGCAGCACATCGCAGCAAAATATAATCCACCTTGGCGCAAAATTCTGAAAATATCTTTTCGGCATACTATATCCTTTTAGCTCTGGAATACATTACACAATGGCTTTCTTTTCCGGGGAATTAGAACAAACATCAATCAGGTTGCAGCTTAAGGTTTTAACTAAGGATAAAAATTGTTAAAAAGTTTTAACGAAAGTATGATTTTTTTTAGTTAAAGCCCCGGTTTTTTTAAAATCCTGTTTAATTGTGTTTAATATCACAATGATATGTAATAAAAAGCCCGTTTTACTAACTAAAACGGGCCGAAAATAAATATTGAAGGTTTGTGTTTTGGGCTAATAAAAACCTTTAAAACAGTGATTTAATAATAGCTGCCACTCTTTCCAAATCTGCTTTTAAAAGGTTGCTGCCCGACGGAAGGCAAAGGCCTTCATCAAACAACTTTTCTGAAACTCCATCGCCGTAAAATGCACATTGGGCAAAGATGGGTTGCAGGTGCATAGGCTTCCACAAGGGGCGGCTTTCAATATTGTCTTTTTCCAGTGCCAGCCTTACAGATTCCCTTGAAATGCCGCCGCTGGTTTTTGCGTCAATAGTAATAGTGGTAAGCCAGCGGTTGCTAAAGCTTCCCTGTGGCTCGGGCAAAAATGATATGCCTGGCAAGCCTTTTAATGCTCCGGCATAAAAACTATAATTAGCCCGGCGCTGCTGCACCCGTAGCGGCAATGCTTCAAGTTGGCCCAGGCCAATGCCGGCGCACACATTGCTCATACGGTAATTGTACCCGATATGCGAATGCTGGTAATGTGGCGCTGCGTCCCTTGCCTGCGTAGCAAGAAACCTTGCCTTGGAAATATAATTTTCACTGTCGCTAATTAATGCGCCGCCGCCGGAAGTGGTTATTATTTTATTGCCATTGAATGAAAGGATGCCCATATCCCCAAAACTGCCGCAAGCCTTACCATTAATAGTTGAACCCAATGCTTCGGCAGCATCTTCTATCACAGGTATCCCAAATTCTTTTGCAATAGACATAATAGCTTCCATTTTTGCGGGCATGCCATACAAATGGACCGGTATTATTGCTTTAGGTTTTTTCCCCTTTTTCAACCTGTCTTCAATGGCTGCCTTTAAATGAACAGGGCACATGTTCCATGTTTCTTTTTCAGAGTCTATGAACACGGGCTCAGCCCCCTGATAGGCTATTGGATTGGCAGAGGCAGAAAAAGTGAAGCTCTGGCAAAGCACTTCATCGCCTGCTTTTATGCCCAGCATTATTAATGCCAAATGAATAGCTGCCGTGCCGCTGCTCAATGCCGCTGCATGTTGGGTGCCAGTGAATACAGCAAGCCCTTTTTCAAAAGCATCCACATGCGGCCCGAGCGGCGCAACCCAGTTTGTTGCAAAGGCCTCGTTCACATAAGCCTGCTCTTTGCCGCCCATATGCGGTGATGAAAGCCAGATTTTTTGGTTCATATAATTATAGCTCAATAATGGTTTTAATAAAACTACAACTCAGAATGCCGCTTTTACAGAAGCGAAATACTCATGCAGCACACGGTTGGTTATATAAATATTTTCTTCTGTTGGCCACCACTTAAATGGCACGCCTGTGCTGCCGTTAATAGCTTTATAGTTTGTGGGCGCCGCCGTGGCAGAAAACCCTGCCTCTTTAAAAAATTTCATGGCACGGGGCATATGGGTAGCATCAGTAACAACAATAACGCTTGCGCCTGGCCCAACAAGCTTTGCCAAATCCAGTGCCTCTTCTTTTGTGGTGCTGGGGGTGCTTAAGGCAATCACCCTGCTGCTGTCTGCACCCATAGCAAGCGCTGCTGCTTTTGCAATTTCTGCCTGTGTTTCTGCACGTGGCGGCCCATCAGCCGAGCAAACCAAAATGCTATTTGGTAAATTATGGTAAAGCCTCATTGCTTCTGTAAACCTTCCCTGCGCTACCAATGCAAGTTTCGCTGTAGCAGGCAGCCTTTTATCTGTTTGGTAACCGCTGCCCAATAAGTGTATATATACTTTGTCTTTTGCTTTAAAAGAAGACAGGCCGGTTAGCGGCGGGTACTGTATTTCCAGTTTATATGCCAAATACCTCGGCAGCCAGGCAGTAGAAAAAGAATAAAAGATAACTGAACTTATGATCAAAATTGTTGTTGCAATTTTTGTTTTCCCAAAGCGGTATAAAATAAAAGCCAGCAGCACAGCCCATGTAAACATGCTGACAACATTTGCTTGCTGTACTAAAAAATCTTTCAACCGGTGAATCGTTATTGCTTATCCAATTTTTCTCCCGGGAACACCTGCTGCTTTCGAGCCGGGTTCCACATTTTTTACCAACATTGTTTGGCCGCCAATTACTGCATCTTTCCCCACAATAATATTTTGTTTTGTAGCTGAGCCTATACCCATGTCAACTGCTTCTTCAATTTTTGTAAAGCCTGCAAGGTTTACACCCGGGGCCAAAGCGCTAAACTTTCCAATAGTACAGTTGTGGCCAATGGCACAATTCATATTCATAATCACAAAGTCCTCCACCACCGTTTCGTAATTGATAGAAACACCGGGATAAAGGATAACGCCTTTGCCAACTGATACACTGTTTGACAGCCATGCATTCTTTGAAACAAAAGACGGGAACTCGTTTCCGTTATCTTTTATTTTTTCAAACACTTTTCTTTTTGCCTTTGGGAATGCAATACCTATAACAACAGCTGTATTTTTATCAAGCGAAAAAAGATATTCTGTATTGCCTATTACTTTCAAACCATAAAATTCTTTGCCAAGCTTACTGGTATCATCATCCAAAAAGCCAAGCAGGTTGTATTGCTCTTCAAAAAGGTTTTGGTTGTAAGCCAAAAAACCGCCTACATTGCCTGCACCGATGATGATTAAATTTTTCATTTAACTGTATTGTGGTAAGTGTTGGCAATTTTTTTTCTTTTGCCAGATGCCAGCAAAGGTATTTCATCCACATACTCTACTTTGAAATTGGCGTCATGCCCAAGGTATTGCTTAAACTCTGCTATTAGTTTTTCTTCCTTCGCAAAAGCGCCTTCCATGTTTATTTTGAATAAATAATCCTTTTCGCCGTATTGCACAAGCTGGTATTGCAGTATTTCGGTGTACTGCCACATATTTTTATAAACAATGTACGAAGACACTAAGCTGCCGTCTGTAGCATACAACAAATCAAGCCGGCGGCCTTCCACGGTTTCAAGGTACTGGTTGCTTTTGCCATCATCATAATTGCTAAGCGCCCCTGTATCGCCGGTGTCGTACCGGATCATGGGCATGGCATAGTTATACAGGTCTGTTACGATTATCCTGCCAAGCTCGCCCGCTGCTGCAGGCCTGTCTTCATTCATTTTAAAAATTTCCACTAAATAGCTCGCCGTATTTATCAAATACCTGTGGCCGCTGCCGGGTACCTGCTGCGCCAGTATGCCGTTTTCTAAATTAGAATAGCGTGAATACACCGGCACGCCAAAATATTTTTCAATTGTTTGCTTAGTATAGTCATTCAATGTTTCCGACATGGAAATAGCAGAGGCAAGCTTTGCCTTTACTTTTCCATAATTGTTGCTGTCGAGCCAGCGGCAAATATTTTCCAACGCCGAAGAGTAGCCCAAAAAAGAAAAGCTGGAAGAATCGCTCTCCATCCTTTTTACCAGCGCCTCCACTTCTTTGCCATTAAAAGTTATTACGTCCACAGGCACCATATTCTGCATCATGCCAGGCAGTGTTGGCTTTTTATTATTGGCACTCCATATTTTCATATACAATAACCTGTCGCCTATTTGATAGCCGGCCCTTTTGGCAAAGTACATGGTATCAGCGCTGTTCCTTGTCTTTTTTGAAGCATGTTGCAATACTTTAAATGGCGTGCCCGTGGAGCCGCTTGTTACAGTTGGTATCTGTTGCTCTTGTGTAAAAGCAGAAGAAACAAACCCGTCAAAATTTTCCCTTATCAATGTTTTGCTGATTACAGGAAAGTTATTTAGCGATGCTTTATATGGTTTGTAAAATGGCGTTGTTGCAGCTGCATGTTGAAGCAATGCTTTTAATTTCTCTTCTTTTGCTTTTTGGTTATTCGCATTATTGCCTTCTAATAATGAAGCAATTTCGTTGTAATGCTTTTTTACTGGCGAACCTTTTAATGCATCAAGCAGCCAGAATATCT
>CAYRRL010000013.1:0-14129 GCA_964426665.1 uncultured Ferruginibacter sp.
CATTAATTGTTTCAGCCGCTGCTTTCATCATACTCAAAAACGACAAGAGGGGTTTTATATGGCTTAAAAAGAACAGGGTTCAATAACTATTGCGAATATAATTTATGCTGCGTATAGTTTTTTTCATCATCATTTCTTTGCATGGGCTTATTCATTTTATGGGCTTTGCAAAAGCTTTTGGTTATGGCAATATGCAGCAGCTTAAAATACCCGTTTCCAAATCAACAGGCATGTTATGGCTTGCAGTGGCGGTGTTATTTATTGTTTCATCCATTCTGTTTTTGCAGCATAAAAATAGCTGGTGGCTGGTGGCCATGCCGGCAATTATACTTTCGCAAATAATAATAGGAATGAGTTGGCAAGATGCCAAAGCCGGCACATTTGCCAACCTGCTCATTCTTATGGCAGCCACTCTTGGTTTTACTGCTTACCGTTTTGAAAACAGCTACCGGCAAGATGTAAAAGAAAACCTGCTGCACAACAATAATATCACTGCTGAATTAGTAACAGAAAAAGACATTGCCCACCTGCCTTTGCCTGTACAAAAATATTTGCGGTATGCAGGCGTATTAAACAAGCCAAAAGTAAAAAACGCAAGAATTGTTTTTGAAGGACAAATGAGGGACAAAGGTAAAGAATGGTTTCCCTTTACATCGGAGCAATATGATTTTTTTGATGAGCCGGCAAGGCTGTTTTTTATGAAAGGGCAAATGCATGGCATTACGGTGCCGGGCTATCATCATTACAAAAAAGGGAATGCCACAATGGATATCCGGCTGTTTGGGCTGTTTCCTATAATAAAAAAACAAGGCAGCACAATGGATACTGCGGAAACAGTAACGCTTTTCAATGATATGTGCCTGATGGTGCCCTCTGCCTTAGCGGGCAGTCATGTGCAATGGCAAAGCGTTGATGGCAATACCGCAAAAGCAACCTTTGCCAATCATGGCATCATTATTAGCGCCACGCTTTATTTTAATGATAAAGGCGAGCTTATCAATTTTACTTCCAACGACCGCACAGCAATTGCCGAAATGAAAAAATACCCTTTTTCAACACCCTGCGGCAAGTATAAAAATTTCAATGGCTACAATTTGCAAAGCGAAGGCTATGGCGTATGGCATTACCCCGGAGGGGAATTTGCTTATGGGAAATTCAACCTGAAAAGTGTTGAATACAATGTGAAGGGCTTACCATGAACGCCCGGCCCACGATGCGCCTGTGAGTGCAATCATCTTTGTTGCTGACCCTTATCATTACACTGCGGACAATTTCTGTTTACCTTACACTATTATTTAAAAATAAAAACAATGAAAACCATAATTGCGCCTACGGACTTTTCACCTGCTTCGCTTAATGCAGTAAACTATGCAGCCGACATGGCCTGTGTTACTAATTGCGAACTTTTGTTATTGCATATATACCCGCTGCCTGTGGTAGTGGGCGAAGTGCCCATTGCTATATATGGCGATGACATTAGCGAAGATTACCAAAAAGAAAAATTAGATAAGCTAAGGGAAGACTTATTGTTCAGGACAAAAGACAGGATAAAAATAACCGCCAGGGCCGAGCAGGGAGATGTAATATCAAAAATAGAAGAATGCTGCTTGCTGGTAAACCCATATGCTGTAGTGCTTGGGCCTGAAACAGTTGGCCGCATTGGCGAAATAGTGGGCGCTGCCGTTTCTTCAGATGCGATAAAAGGCCTTCAGTGGCCGGTAATTATAGTGCCGGAAAATGTCCGCTTTTCAAACATAAAAAAAATTGGGCTGGCCTGCGATTTCAAAAAAGTGGTAAACAGCGTACCGGTTAAAGAAATAAAAGCCATGATAAAAGAATTTAATGCGGAGCTGCATGTGCTGCATGTGCATGATGACGAAGGCGTTGCTTATGACGTGGATACCATTGAAGAATCTGGATGGTTGCAGGAAATGTTTTACGATGTTCAACCAAAATACCATCTCATCAACAATAACAATATTGAAGAAGGGATTGAACAATTTGCCGACAACAACAAACTTGATATGATGATAGTTGTCCCTAAAAAGCATGGCATGCTGCACAACCTGTTTGCAAAAAGCCATTCCAAACAACTCGCATTCCATTCCCATGTGCCTGTGTTATCTGTGCATGAATAAATTTAGTTGCAATGAAAGCATATATAAAAAAATTCAACGAAATAAGCATTGCAGATGTGCCTGAAGTGGGTGGAAAGAATGCATCGCTTGGCGAAATGTTTTCCAACCTGTCTGCTAAAGGCATTTCAGTGCCGGATGGGTTTGCAACCACAGCCGCAGCATTCTCAGGTTTTCTTGCCCACAACAAACTTATTGAGCCGTTACAAAATTTATTGCAGCAACTCGACAGAACAAACTTCAGCAACCTGCAGCAAACAGGCGCTGCAGCAAGGGAAATAATGCTGAAGGGCGAATTGCCAAAAGATTTTCAATCTGCAATCATTAAAGCATATAAAGAATTATGCAATGGAAGCTATTTTGAAGTAGCTGTAAGAAGCAGCGCTACTGCTGAAGACCTTCCACAGGCAAGTTTTGCAGGGCAGCATGAAAGCTATCTCAACATTAAAGGCGAAGCCCCATTGCTGGAAGCGGTAAAAAAGTGTTTTGCTTCCCTGTTTACTGACAGGGCAATTAAATACAGGGAAGACAATGGCTTTGCACATGAAAAAGTATTGCTGAGTGTTGGCGTGCAAAAAATGGTAAGGAGCGACAAAGCATGTTCTGGTGTGGGTTTTACGCTTGAACCGGAATCCGGCTTCAGGGATATTGTGCATTTAAGCGGCGTGTGGGGCCTTGGCGAAAATATTGTGCAGGGAACTGTTACGCCTGACGAATTCTATGTTTTTAAACCAACATTATTACAAGGGAAAAATGCAGTGATACAAAAAAAGCTTGGCGAAAAAGCAAAGACAATGGTGTATGGAACTGATGAAACAAACCCTGTTATCAATATTGCCACGCCGAAAGAAAAACAAACGCAATTTGTATTAAACGATAAAGAAATAATGAAGGTAGCCGCATGGGCAGTGGCAATAGAAAAGCATTACCAAAAACCAATGGATATTGAATGGGCAAAGGATGGCAACACGGGCGAAATATTTATCATCCAGGCAAGGCCTGAAACTGTTCATTCACAAAAAAACCCACTGGCGATGAAAGAATACAAATTGCTGAAGAAAGGCGATGCTGTTACTGAAGGAGAAGCCATTGGTTCAAAAGTTGCCTGCGGTATTGCAAGGGTATTGCATTCAACAAAAGATTCAGGGAAACTGCGGCCAGGGGAAATTGTTGTTACAGGTATTACCAGCCCCGATTGGGACCCCATATTAAAAACCGCTGCTGCTATCATTACCGATAAAGGCGGAAGAACAAGCCATGCATCTATTGTAGCAAGGGAACTGGGCGTGCCTGCCGTTGTTGGCTGTGGCGATGCTACAGAAAAAATTATTGATGGCGAAATGATAACTGTTTCCTGTTGCGAAGGGAAAAAAGGTTTTGTATATAAAGGCAAGCTTGATTTTGAAGAACGGGAGATTGATTTCAGCAATATCAAAAAACCGGAAACTACTGAAGTGATGCTGATAGCAGGGGACCCGGATAAAGCATTCAAATTATCTTTTTACCCTAATGACGGTGTTGGGTTGATGCGTATTGAATTTATAATAACACATGCGGTGCAAATACACCCGATGGCATTGGTAAAGTTTAATGAGCTGAAAGATGCGGAAGCAAAACAAAAAATTGAAACCCTTACGCACAATTACCCTGACAAAGAAAAATTTTTTATTGATAAACTAGCCGAAGGTGTTGCCACCATCGCAGCAGCCTTTTACCCAAAAGATGTAATTGTGCGGATGAGTGATTTTAAAACGAATGAATATGCCAACCTGCTCGGTGGAAGGGAATTTGAGCCGGAAGAAGAAAACCCAATGATAGGTTTCCGTGGCGCTTCCCGTTATTACAATGATTTATACCGTGATGGTTTCAGGCTGGAATGCGAAGCGATAAAAAAAGTAAGGGATGAAATGGGGTTAAGCAATGTAAAAGTGATGATCCCATTTTGCCGAACACTGGAAGAAGGCAATAAAGTAATTGCCGTAATGAAACATTTCGGCCTTGAACAAGGCGTGAACAACCTTGAGGTATATGTGATGGCAGAAATACCAAGCAATGTAATACTGGCTGAAAAATTTGCAGCCATATTTGATGGTTTTTCCATCGGTTCAAACGACCTTACACAACTTACCCTGGGCATCGACAGGGATTCTGCAATCATCAGTAATTTATTCAGCGAACAAAACGAAGCCGCCATGCACACTTTTGCTGAAATGATACAAAAGGCAAAACACGCCGGGGTAAAAATTGGTTTGTGTGGCCAGGCTCCCAGCGACTTTCCTGAGTTTGCACAGTTTCTGGTAGCGCAGGGCATAGATAGTATTTCATTTAACCCTGATGCATTGATGAATGGGATAGAAAATATAAAAAAAGCAGAATTATCATTAATGGAAAAAGCTTAAACAACAAGGCTCACTATGGATAAACAGCATATAGTCCATATTTCCGATGCCTTTTACCGGAGGTTAAAAAAATACAGCAACAACACAACTAAAAATTTCAATACCGAATCCATCCATAAGTTCAGGGTAGAGTATAAAAAATTACGTGCTTTTTTCCGGATGCTTTCTCAGGCTAAGGGTACTGCTCAGAAAATAAAAATCCCCAAGCCATTAAAACAAGCCTACGCCATTGCAGGCAGGTTACGTGATTTACAATTGCAGCAACAGCTACTCACTAAAACATCAGGAAAAAAAGGCGCTGCTTTTCTGCAGAACAAAATAGATACTACGAAAACAGCGCTGCTGAAAGCAATATCAAAAAACCCCGTATCAATCAGCAAAAAGAAAACATCAATACTGCTTCCTGATAAATACCCATTGCGCTGTTTTAAAATATTTATACAAACCAAACAAAGTTCGGCCAACGGCATTGTTTCAAAAAAACAACTTGCCGATGCCGGGTTCCATGCCATCCGGAAAATCATTAAAGATTTATTTTACAACCTTCAATTGTATAAGGGCGATGAATACAAAAAACTATCCCGGCTCATCTACAAAGAAAAAAACGAAAAATATTTTAAACAGCTATTGAATGAACTGGGCAGGCTTCAGGATAAATGTGTTGCCATTGCATTATTAAAAATATCTGGCACAACTCCACAGGCAGGCATAAGAAAACAATGGGTAAAAGAAAAAAATACCCTGAAACAACTGCTCACCAAAAAACTGAAAACATTCGTTCCCCGGTAGCGAATAGCGCTTCAGATGAGCTTATAAGCATACTTTTATGATTACAATCAGGCAAAGGGCTGACCTGCCATGTAGAATAAATTTTGCGTATAGAGTATTTTGCTTACTAATAATGTATGTATGCGGCTTCCATCAAATGCACAATCATTCCTTTACGAAGCAGGCGGCCTTGCCCGTTTCACTGGCCGTTTTTTTTCACAAGGCTTTAAGCCACGATACGAAGTGGCAGAACTCATCCGGCAATGCTATATCATTGGGTATAACTCATTGCCATTAGTTGGCCTCACAGCTTTTATCATGGGGCTTGTATTAACCATGCAGTTGCGCCCATCCATGGTGGAATATGGCGTGGAATCACAATTGCCTGCTATTGTTGGCATTTCCATTGTAAGGGAAATAGGCCCTGTGATAACGGCATTGATTTTTGCCGGAAAAATCGGCAGCAGTATTGGTGCAGAACTCGGTTCTATGAAAGTGACCGAACAGATAGATGCGATGGAAGTAAGTGGCACCAACCCCTTTAAATATTTGGTGGTAACACGTGTGCTTGCTTCAACACTAATGCTGCCCGTACTGGTAATATTAGGAGATGCTATTTCTTTATATGGCTCCTGGCTCGGCGTCAACATCCGAAGCACTACCAGTTTTGATTTGTTCTGGACGCAGGTGGCCAATATTCTTCGTTTTGGGGACGTGCTGCCTGCATTTGTAAAAAGTTTTTTCTTTGGCTTTGCTGTTGCCGTTATTGGTTGCTACAAAGGTTATAACAGCAGCAAGGGTACCGAAGGTGTGGGGCGTTCTGCCAATTCAGCTGTAGTGGTTTCTTCCATTTTGATTTTTGTGATTGATTTGCTTGCGGTACAAATAACAGAACTGCTGGGGCTTAATTGAAGAACTATTCCCCGGAAGCAGGCATTTGCTTTTTATTAAATATAGTGTTACCTTTTTTACAAAAAAAAGGGCAATACTGCTGTAAATGTTATTTCATGCCATCAGGCGTATTACAATTAAAATACCCTTATTAAAACAAAAATAATGATACCACAAAAATGAAACTGGCCGAAAAGGAAATACCTGATCAAAACGTTACTGCATCCACTGCCAATTGTGTGATGAGCATACGCAACCTGTACAAATCTTTTGGCAGCAACCATGTATTAATTAATTTTTCGCTGGATTTATACAAAGGCGAAAACGTGGTAGTGTTGGGCAAATCCGGTTCAGGAAAATCAGTACTGATAAAATGCATTATCGGTTTGCTGCAGCCCGACAATGGCAGCATCGAAATGTTTGGGAAAAATATACCTGATATAAAAGGCGATGAACTTGATAAGATAAGGGCAAAAGCCGGCTTCCTGTTCCAGAGCAATGCACTTTACGACTCAATGACGGTAAGGGAAAATCTTGAATTCCCTTTGCGCCGGCACTGGATTGAATTGTCGCAAGCTGAAGCAGACAGCATGGTGATGGATGCCTTAAAGGATGTTGGGCTGGCACATACGGTGGATATGATGCCGGTTGAGCTATCCGGCGGCATGCGGAAAAGAATAGCACTGGCAAGGACATTGATTTTAAAACCAGACATTATTTTATATGACGAGCCTACTACCGGGCTCGACCCGATAACGGCCAAAGAAATCATTGGGCTGATGATGGAGATACAACAAAAGTATAATACCACATCATTGATTATTTCTCATGACATGAACTGCGTACGCATGGCAAGCAACAGGGTGATAATGCTTATTGACGGGCAATGCTATGCTGATGGCACCTATGAACAGTTAAAACAAAGCACAGATTTAAAGGTGAAACAATTTTTTGAATGATATACAATGGCAAAACAAACTATCAATAATGCAAAGCTGGGTACATTTGTGCTGGCTGGCCTCTTTTTCCTGGTGCTGCTGCTATACATGATTGGCAAAAACAGGAATATGTTTGGCGATACTTATGTGCTTGTTGCAAGGTTTGAAAACATACAGGGGCTCGTAACAGGGAACAATGTAAGGTTTGCCGGCATTGAAGCCGGCACAGTGAAAAAAATAAATATCTATAGCGATACAGTTATTGAAGTAACAATGGTGATTGAAAAGAAGATGCAGGCAATCATCCGTAAAAACGCCATAGTATCCATCGGTACTGAAGGGCTGGTAGGGAATAAAGTAGTAAACATATTGCCGGCAGGGCTGCCCGCCCCACTGGCAAAAGAAGGCGATACCCTGCTATCGAAAAAAGCGGTGAGCACAGACGAGATGCTGCAGACATTGTACAAAACGAATAATGACATAGCGTTTGTAGCGGCAGAATTAAAAACCACCGTACAGCGTGTAAATAACAGCAGTGCACTATGGGATTTACTTAACGAAAAATCCATCCCAAAAGATATAAGGATGTCTGTTGCCAATATACGCCAGGCAACATTAAAAGCAGGCAAAGTTGTGAATAGCCTCGACGCAATGGTATCAGATGTTAAAAGCGGGAAAGGTTCTGTTGGTGTATTGCTTACTGATAGTTCATTTGCAAAAAACCTGAATGAAGCGGCAACGAAAATAAAATCAGTTGGCGAACAAGCAGATAAACTGATTAATGAAATAAGCAGTGTCATGGCAGGCATTAATACAGATATAAATCAAGGCAAAGGCCCGGCAAATGCTTTGCTGAAAGATTCGTTGCTTACAGAAAAACTAAACGCAACACTTGAAAATATCCGTCAGGGTACTGATGGTTTCAACCAGAATATGGAAGCATTAAAACACAATTTTCTTTTCAAAGGGTATTTCAAGAAACTGGAAAGGCAAAAAAAACAGGAAGCGGCAAAAGCCAGCGCAAAGCAAAATTGATTTGCGGGTAAGATAAAAAACGTTTTACTAAACTTTATACGCAGCAAGAATGATTAATACCCAAAATAATATGGCAGGTATCGCCACTGTTACTTTCAGCCCCTGTATTGACAAGAGTACTTCTATCCCTGTGTTAATTCCTGAAAAGAAATTACGGTGTGCTGTGCCAAAGCTTGAGCCCGGTGGCGGCGGCATTAATGTGGCGAGGGTTATCCATAAGCTCGGCGGCAATGTTGTTGCTGTGTTCCCTTCCGGTGGTTACACCGGAAAATATTTCAACCATTTGTTAGAAAAGGAAAATGTCCCTTGTGTTATTATCGAAACAGAAAATGAAACAAGGGAAAATATTATTGTGCTTGATGAAAGCAGCAATAACCAATACCGCTTTGGGATGCCGGGCACTTTTTTAAAAGAAACAGAATGGAAAAAATGCTTACAGGCTGTTGAAGAAATAAACGGTGTTGGTTTTATTGTTGCCAGCGGCAGCCTGCCCCCCGGCGTGCCGCCCAATATTTTTTCTTTGCTTTCAAATATTGCCAGTAAAAAAAACGCAAAATTTATTGCAGATACTTCCGGCGATGCGCTGAAAGAAGCAGCAACAACCGGGGCCTATTTATTAAAACCTAACCTTAACGAACTGGCTTCGCTGGCTGGTGTATCAAATATCCAGGCTCACGAAATAAAAGCTGTTGCCCAAAAAATATTGCAACAATACCCTGTAGAAATACTGGTTGTATCGGCAGGGGCTGAAGGCGCCATGCTGTTTGCCAAAAACGAATTTTACAATGTGCTTGCCCCGCAAGTACAACGAAAAAGCACAGTTGGCGCCGGCGACAGCATGGTGGCCGGGATTATCTACAGCCTTTCAAAAAAAACCTCCCTGAAAGAAGCTTTGCAATATGGGGTTGCCTGTGGCACCGCAGCTACCATGAATGCCGGCACAGAGCTTTGCAAGCCTGCTGATGCTGAAATGCTCTGGAAACAAATTCAGTTTTCAGAAAATAAAGCAGCATTTTGAGCTGACTGCTCTCATATTTTTTACTGACAGCACTCATCGCTTCCCTTTGCAGCAATAGCAACCTTTGTTGTGCAAAATCATTTTTATGAACAGGTTAAAAAACAAAGTAGCGGTTGTTACAGGCGCAGCGGGCGGCATGGGTGAATCTATAGCAAAACTTTTTGCAAGCGAAGACGCCAGGGTAATGGCAAGCGATGTACAGGCTGAAAAATTAAGCACATGGGTACAGAAAGCAAAAGCAGATGGGTTGAATATTGATTTCGCTGTGCATGATGTGAGCAATGAAAAAGACTGGAAACAAGTTGCAGAAAAAACATTTGCTGTATTTGGCAAGATTGATATCCTTGTAAACAATGCTGGTATCTTTCCCGGCTTTGCTGATTGCGAACAAACCAGCAAAGAACTTTGGGATAAAGTAATAGCTGTTAATTTAACAGGGCCATTTATTGGCTGCCATACCTGCATACCATATATGAAAAAAAATGGAGGCGGCAATATTGTAAACATTGCCTCCATTGCAGGGCTTGTTGGCGGCAACGGCCCAGCCTATTCCGCCTCTAAAGGCGGCTTGCTGTTGTTGACAAAGGATATTGCCGTATCGTTTGCCAAAGACAATATTAGGGCTAATGCTATTTGCCCCGGCGGTGTGCTTACGCCAATGACAGAAGGCCTTATAAAAATGCCGGGCATGATGGATACTATTAAAAGCATGAGCCCGCAGGGGAGAATGGCAGGCCCTGTTGAGATTGCCAATGGCGCTTTGTACCTTGCTTCAGATGAATCTTTATTTATGACAGGCGCACATATTACAATAGATGGCGGCGCTGTAGCCCGCTAATACGGCTGATGAAATTCATTGTTTTTTGTGAGTGCTGTCATTGCAACAGTTCGTATTACTGCGTACCTTGCTGTATATTATAACTAACAAAACATTGTATATGAACAGGGCATCCAAAATTATTGCTGCGTTTGCTGCCGGAGCCGCAGTTGGCGCCGTACTGGGGGTTTTATTTGCGCCGGGAAAAGGAAGCGACACAAGGGAAAAAATAAAAGATAAAGCAAAGAAACTTTCAAGCAACCTGGAAGAAAAGCTTTGCGAAGCAGAACAAAAGATAAAAAGCATGAAGGAAGAGTTTGAAAATGCGGTGAAAGAAAAAACTGAAAAATTTTCTTAAATATTTTTTATGGAAAGGGTATTTGCCAAAACAGAAGAACTGGTGGATGATGTAAAAGAATATGTAGATGTACGGATTGAATCTGCCAAACTTGCAATAGCAGAAAAAACATCGCTTGTGGTTGCCAATGCTGCAGCAGGCATAGCCGTAGTTATTGCACTTATATTTTTTGCTGTGTTCCTTGCAATTGGCTTTTCAATTTTAATTGGCGAATGGATTGGCAAACCCTGGGCTGGCTATATGATAATGGCTGCCATTTGCCTTATAAAAGCTGCGGTAATATGGGCAGCAAGAAAAAGAATTATCCAGATACCTTTAATGAATGCTTTGATAAAGCAATTATTCAGCAACAGCAAACAAGATGAAGAAGATTAAAAACCTTGCGCATTTAAGAGAGCAAAAAGCAATATTGGCTGCCAGGCAGCTGCAGGCTGAAAAAAATGTGCGGCTGCACTGGGGCAACCTTAAAGAGGAGTTGAAACCCGGAAAGCTTGCAGCAGAAACGATTGATAAAATAATGCACCGCTCTGAAGAGAAAACCGATGAAAAAAATATTTTAAAAAGTACATTTACATACGGCCTTACAATGCTGGCGCACAAACTGGCAGATGTAACCGAAGAAAAACTGAGCAAGATTTTTAAAAAATAATTGCCTGCACTTTACTCCGGGCACATAATAAACCAACTACTGATGCCCGCCACCACAAAAGAAAATTTACCGCTGCAAGGCCTCTCCTCCAAAGAAATCGCATCCTTGCAAAAACAATTTGGCAGGAACATTTTTTATGCGGAGCCGCCACGGCGCTTTTACC
This sequence comes from uncultured Ferruginibacter sp., assembly GCA_964426665.1. Classification (GTDB taxonomy): domain Bacteria; phylum Bacteroidota; class Bacteroidia; order Chitinophagales; family Chitinophagaceae; genus Ferruginibacter. The sequence continues at coordinate 11,172 of CAYRRL010000013.1, forward strand.
ACATACTTATTGAAATTATAAAAGAGCCAATGTTTATGCTGCTGGTGGTGGCAGCAATACTTTATTTTATTCTTGGCGAAGCAGAAGAAGGAATAATGATGCTGGCAGCCACAGCGCTTGTCGCAGCCATATCCGTGTACCAGGACGTAAAAAGCAGCAATGCCATTAAAGCGCTGCAACAATTTACACAGCCACAAGTAAAAGTGATAAGGGATGGAATGGAGAAAACAATTATGGCCGAGGAATTGGTGCCCGGCGATATTACCGAATTGGAAGAGGGCATGAACATTCCTGCAGATGCAGTTATTATACAACAGAATGATTTCAGCGTAAATGAATCTGTTATTACAGGCGAGTCGTTGCCGGTTGACAAAGACGAAACAGATGATAACAATAAACTTTTTCAGGGCACAACTATTAACAGCGGCAAAGCTATTGCCCGTGTTGCAGCCACAGGCAATAATACTGTATTGGGAAAACTCGGAAAAGCTGTTGGCATGTACCAGCCTCCAAAAACGATGCTGCAAATGCAAATAGGGAAGTTTGTGAGAAGGCTTGCTATGTTTGGCTTTACGGCATTTGCAATTATCTTCTTCGTCAATTACTCAATCCACAAAGAATTTGTAACCAGTTTACTCTTTGCGCTCACCCTGGCCATGTCTGTCATCCCTGAAGAGATACCAGTTGCTTTTTCTTCTTTTATGGCGCTTGGCGCTTACAAGATGAGCAAACTTGGCATCATATCAAGGCAGCCACAAATAGTGGAAAACCTTGGCGCTGTAACTGTGGTGTGCCTTGACAAAACCGGCACCATTACAGAAAATAAAATGCAGGTGAAAGAAATATATGATTTTACCAACGGCACAATGCATTCAACCGGCAACAGCAAAGTGCTTTATTATGCTATGCTGGCCAGCGAAGCCGACCCCTTTGATTCGATGGAGAAAGCCATTGTGGAAGCATATACAAAACAAAGCAACAATGAAAATACAGGGCTGGCAATGATATATGAATACCCTTTGCAGGGCAGGCCGCCAATGATGACGCATGTGTATGAAATTGGCGGCAAAATAACAGCAACAGCAAAAGGCGCTATCGAAAGAATAATAAAAGTATGCAGGCTGAGTGAAGCAGATATTGAAAAGACAGAAGCAGTTTCATTTTCTTTAACTTCAAAAGGCTACCGGGTAATTGCTGTGGCAAGTGCTTTTCATACAGATAAAAACTTCCCTGAACAACAGGATGATTTTAACTGGCGCTTTGAAGGCCTGCTTGCCTTATATGACCCCCCAAAACATAATATCAAAGAAATATTCGGCAAGTTCCGTGAAGCTAAAATTGATATCAAGATCATTACCGGCGACCACCCGGCCACCACTGCCAACATTGCTGCACAGGTAGGCATCGATCACAAACAAAAATTTTATACTGGCGAAGAAATTATAAAAATGAATGATGCTGAATTATCCGAGGCGGTAAAAGATTGCAGCATATTTGCCCGGATGTTCCCCGATGCAAAGCTAAAAGTGGTGGACTCATTAAAAGCAAATGGAAATATTGTTGCCATGACTGGCGATGGCGTAAATGACGGGCCTGCATTAAAAGCAGCCAACATTGGCATTGCCATGGGCAAAAAAGGAACGGAGATTGCAAGGCAGGCTTCAGACCTTGTGCTTACTGACGACAATCTTGAAAAGATTGTAACAGCCGTAAGCGAAGGAAGAAAAATTTTCAGCAACCTTAAAAAGGCAGTGCGTTATATCATTTCTATCCATATCCCTATTATCCTCATCGCTTCTGTTCCTTTAATACTAGGCTGGAAGTTCCCAAACATCTTTACACCCGTGCATGTAATTTTTATGGAGATCATTATGGGGCCAACCTGTTCTATTTTTTTTGAAAGGGAACCTGTTGAAGAAAACCTGATGCTGCAACCGCCGAGAAACAGGGGCAAAGGTTTGTTTACGCTGGATGAATTATTGCTGAGCATTGTACAGGGCATTGTTATTGCTTCATTCACATTAATGCTGTATTATTATTTTATGAAAAGCGGCGCCGCAATTGAGGAGGTGAGAACGGTTGTTTTTACATGCCTCATATTAAGCAATATGTTCCTCACTTTTGCCAACCGTTCTTTCAACCGCACAATTTTTTATACTAGTCATTATAAAAATAACCGTGCCCCGTATGTAATCCTCATTTCTGCCGCATTTATTTGTGCCTTGTATTGTATACCTGCGGTAAAAGGGCTGTTCAGGCTTGGGGATATCAGCATCAATACTTTCCTGCTTTGCCTTGGGGTTTCTTTTGCTTCGGTAATGTGGTTTGAAGCATATAAAAGCGGATTGGTAAAAGAAAAATAATTCCTATTGGCCCTTGCTGCTATCCTGCAAAATATTTTTCTTAACCATATCTGCCACTATCATCTTTCCATATTCATGCCCCAGGCTTTCGGCAGAAGATGGATCGAATGATTGTGTCTGCACTGAATACAGCAATTGCCCATCACTCATTGTATAAAAATTGCTCTCCCAGTAATATTTTGTATTCACCACATAATAATCCCTTTCCGATACCCTGTTGTTGTATCTTCCATAATAGCCCCAAAAGCGGCCGTGGTATGGCCATGAGGGGCTATAGCTCCGCTCCTTTTCTTTATCAAGCAATACAATTGTGAGCACAGCATCCACGCCGCTGCTTTTTAATTTGTCCAGTGTTGCGCTTTCTTCAAGCATTTCGAATGCTTTAGGCCCATATTCGTTTAGTGCAGATACCGCATTATAACCCATCGATTTTAAATCCCCTACAAAATGCTCTTCCATTTTTTGCCTTATAGCCCTGTCGGCCTCCCTTATTAAACCTATTACCATAATCTTATTGTGCTTGCCGGGAGCCGCATTTTTCGCCTGCCACGAACTGGTAATTTTAGATGTATTGCATGCTGCAAGTGCAAGAAGG
>CAYRRL010000013.1:14139-15455 GCA_964426665.1 uncultured Ferruginibacter sp.
ACCGCAAAATATGCGTGGCAGGAAAATTATAAAATGACTGGGGTCAGCAACCGGGGGAACATAAATCAGCCGGGCTGCGGGCCACTTGCTTTACCTGAAAAGTTTTTTATAAATATCCTCATAAAAAACAAGCTTGCCCTCAGCGTTTAATGCAACCGGGTTGTACCAAACCAGCACAGGTATTTTTTCTTTTACTGGCACTGCCACAGGCGACTGGTTAAGCAAGCAGCCTTTTTCTTCCAGCGTATCAATGGCAATGCTGTTATCTTTCAATAACAGATGGCCCAGTTCAAATGGCTTTTCCATACGCATACAGCCATGGCTATAAAACCGTTTATTGGTGCCAAACAAACCGGCAAATGGTGTATCATGCAGGTACACGCCAAACGGGCTGTAAAAATTAACTTTCAGCAAGCCCAGCGAATTGTCGCAGCCTGTTGCCTGCCTGATGATGTAAGGGAAATATTTAGTGCTCAGCCTGCGCCAGTTAATTTTATGTGGGTTCATTATTTTGCCCTGCCGGTTCAACACCTGGTAATTGCCCTGCTCCAAAAAGTTTGGGGCCTTTTTTATTAATGGCAATAATTCTTTTGTTGCAATGCTGTAAGGCACATGCCAGTATGGGTACAATACCACTTCATCGGCTTCACTCAACAAAGTTGGCGTAGGCGTGGATGGCTTGCCAACAATCAGTTTCATTTGCAATATCACGCTGTCTTTTTCATGCACTTTTAAGTATGCTGCTGGAATATTGGCCACAATTACTTTCTGGCGCTGTGCAAAACTTTTCAGCCAGCGGTAATTATTCAACGCTATTGCCAGTTGGTTAACCCTTGCCTGCAAAGGCACATTCAGTTCCTGCAAAAAAGTAGAGCGTATCACAGCATCATCCAGCAAGCCGAAAGATTGCTGGGCTTCTTTAATTTTTTGCTTTAATACAGCATCAGTAACATTTTGAGTAGAATCAAGAAAGCCAAGCTGGTAAAGTTTTAAAACAAGGTTTGAATTAGAAGCGCTTGCGCTTTTGACGGCAACTGTTACTTCTGTAAAATTTTCCTGCCGGGTTCTTTTTTGCAACTGCTGCAATTTGTGAAGCACTATTTTTATTTCAGGCAATCCTTCCGATAATTTACCCGGCAGCAACAATAGTTCTTTGTTTTGCAAATGCTGGTTCAGCAAAACAGGGATTTCAGAAAAGGGCTGGTTAAAATGAAGCCCGTCATAACCTAATGCAGGAGGTTTGTTGCCAAAGGCCAGATCGCAAAAGAAATGCAAAGCAGCATCAGTAAAAAGCAGTTCTGTATTAACGGAGTCGT
>CAYRRL010000014.1:0-15335 GCA_964426665.1 uncultured Ferruginibacter sp.
AAACCCGTCTGTAACAAACCCATACATGGCACCAACCGGTTGCCCTACTATGGCGGCAAAATCCTCCAGGCCGGAAGGGCTCCAGCCAGAATTCCCCAGCATGGTATCTACGCCGGGGGTAAGCCTTTTTATTGTGTTTTTGTTCCAGGAATTATTGAGATTGAAAGACCATGTAAAGTCTTTGGATTTAATTGGCACTATATTTAACTGAACCTCTATGCCTTTATTAACAGTAGCGCCTATGTTTTTAATTTTGTTGCTATATCCCAGTACAGTTGATACAGGCGCTGATAATAAAAGGTCTTCTGCTGTATTCCTGTAAAGGTCCACCACCAATTCCACCCTGTTGTTAAACATACTCATGTCCAACCCAAGGTTCCTGCTCACATTTGTTTCCCACTTAATAAAATAATTGGAAAGCAACGGCGGCGCCCATGAAGGTATGTTCTGGTTATTTAAACTATATGGATTAAACTGCCCGAATGTTGTTAAGTATGAATAATCAGCAACCCTGTTGTTGCCAGCTTCGCCGTACCCTGCCCTTATTTTCAAGTCGTTTATCCATTTTACATTCTGCATAAACTTTTCCCTGCTAACCCTCCATGCTATAGAGGCCGAAGGGAAGAAACCCCAGCGCTCCTCCGGCGCAAACTTAGACGAGCCATCTGCACGCAGCGTAGCATTAAAAAGGTATTTGTCTTTAAACGTGTAATTGAATTTTGCAAAAAAAGAAAGCTGCTTGCTTTTTGCAACCTGCCTTTTAGGGTAGCCCTGCCCGGTATCTATCTTTCCCAGATTAGCATTAGCTATCGCATCTTTTGAAGAAGTAAACAACGGTATGTCCCTCCTTCTATAGCTTTTAGTTTCAAATTCCTGATTGTAAATCTCCTGGCCAAGTATCGCCCCAAAATCATGGTTCTTTTTGTAGTTCTTCACATTCCAGGTGAGCACGTTGGAAATATTCAGCACTTTCCTTGTGGTAGAGTCAAGGTTTAATATTGGCATACCGGCTCCATTTATCCTTGAATCAGAAGTTACGCTGTCTGAATAAAGGCTTTGCCTTATCCGGGTATAATCATAGCCCACAGTAGTTTTGAAACTTAGTTTTTTATTGAAATTGTATTGAAAAGATATGTTGCCATTGGCAAGCGCCTGGTGTTTCTTTCTTGTTTCGGAACGCATAAGCGCCACAGAATTGATAAGCCCAAGGCTATTGCCATTTGTCTCAAGGAATTGATCAGGGTCAAATTCATCTACTTTTCCATTTAGCTCAACAAAAGGCTTGTATTTGATAACCTGCCTCAGCCTGTTAAGCGAAGCGCCGCCCTCAGCATTAGATGTGCTCACGCCATCCACTACCTGGTCGTTGTACCTGCCACTCAGCCCAATTTTAATTTTTGATGCAGGCCTGAATTCCAGTTTTATGTTGCCGAGGTTTCTTTTATAATCTGAATTAATAGCAATGCCCTGCTCACGGTTGTAGGTATAGCTTGCATTATAAGTAAACTTTTTTGTGCCACCGCTTGCGCTAAGTATATGCGTAGTAGTTAGCGCTTTCCTGCCCAGCACTTCATCCTGCCAGTTAACTGGCTTGATGCTGTCTTTTGCTATGATGGGGATAGAATCAAATGCCCCTGTGTACCGCTCTTTAAAACCATCAAATTCAGTGCTTCCATTTAGTTGTGTTCTTTCCCACATAAATTCCAGGTATTCCTGCGGGCTGAGTACTTCAAGTTGTTTGGCCAGCATTTTTACTCCCACAAAACCGGAATAATTCAGTTTCACTTTCCCCTGCTTGCCGCTTTTGGTAGTTACAATTACTACGCCATTGGCGCCCCGTGCGCCATATATCGCTGTTGCAGATGCGTCTTTCAACACATCTATTGATTGTATATCCTGAGGCGACAAAGAGTTCAAGCCGCTTTCGACCTGTACACCGTCTATTATATACAGAGGGTTATTGTCCTGTGTTATAGAAGTTCCTCCTCTAACCCTGATCTTTACATCTGCATCTGGCGCACCTTCGCTAGCTGTAGCAGTTACGCCTGCAAGCCTTCCATTTAATGCTTCCGCAGCACTGTTAATGGGCACATCTTTTAAGTCTTTTGAAGAAATGGAGGAAGCTGCAACTGTAACATCCCTTTTACGCAACGTGCCATAACCAACGTTTACCACTACCTCTTCCTGTACCACCACATCCTGGTCCAGCACAATTGAAACTTCTTTGCCTCCATTGGCCGAAACGATGGCGCTTTTGTAGCCAACGGCTGACACCACAAGGTCAACATTGCCATCGCTTTTTACAGTAATGGAAAATTTGCCATCACTGTTTGTTTGCGTGCCCTTTTTATTGCCCTTGGCAAAAATATTCACGCCTTTAAGCCCCTTGCCCAAGGAGTCTTTTACAACACCTGTTATGGTTTGGCTTTGTGCAAAGGAATGAAGCGATACAATAAAAACGAAAAATAATAACCCTGAGAGTCTTTTCATACAGCAGTATTTGAATCAATTTTATAAACAGGTAGATAAGCAAGACGGCTTTTTGGCACTAAATGCTGCAACAACCTGAAGCCAATAATAGAACTTTTTTTGCGCCTGTTTCAGGGCGTTTCAACAGTATTTTTATGCAATCGTTGCCGGTAACGACGGCCAAAAAACATATTGCCGTTTTTGCTTTTTTCATTGGCAATTTGCCTGATGCTGAATAGCGATGTTTTGCATAATTTTTTTTCAATCACAAAAGATTACTGCTGTTTTACCGCCTGCCTTGCCAGTAATTTCCATTCGCCTTTTTGTTTTTGCCATATCAGCAACACATGCAAATGCACTTCGCCCGGCTTGCCATCATTATTGGTAACAGCATCCAGTTTGTGGCGCACTATAGCTGTTTTGCCAACAACAGAGATAGATTGATTGGCAATATCAATAGAAACGAAATCGCTGCCGCCGCTCATTATCTTCCTGATGAATTGTTGCTTGTTTTCAACAACCCCAACTGAATGCCCGTAGCTTAATTGACCGGCAGTTAATTTATCAAGAGTTGCCGAGTCTCCATCAACCATGGCCTTTGTAAGCGTTTCGATTTTTACAGCAACTGCTTTTTCTTCTTTTGATTGTGCTATCAATGCAGTTGAAAAAAACAATGCAGCCATAGCAACAATGAATAACTTTTTTATCATAACAACTTTTTAAAATTATTTTTCTATCCTGAACCAGTCAATATCGGCATAGCCTCCATCATTGGTTTTTACCAGCCTGCTGCAAAAAAAACCAAGCTTGGCGCCTACCCACCTGCCGGGCTTTGCAATAAACCGCTGCGCTATTTCTTTAAATATAATGCCATCATGGCTATAGCTAAAAAGGCATACAGCCCCTTTTTCCATGCTCAGTTTGAAATAGGAGTTTCCGCCAGGCACACTATCAATTATTTTTTCCTCTTCGCTTTTGCCTTTATCGGCACCTATACATTCATTATATGTTATAAACAGCCCTCCCGCTTTCTTAACCAATGAAATATAAGCATAGCTGCTGCCCATCACTACAAAGCCGAACTTTTCGCCATCAGTTTTAGGTGCAAACAAAAATTTTGTTGTGGCTGTAAATTTTTCTGCAGGCAATTTCTGCAACAACAAATTCGGCAGTTTCCATAAAGCAGTTGTGCTGTCCATTACAGTATTCATACGCAAGGCGCCTTTTTCAGGATAAGGAAAAGCCCAGCCTTCTTTTGGGTTAGCCTGCCATTGCCATTGCAAACCCAGCGAAGCGGTATTGAATTCATCGCTTTCCTGTATTGCAAATAATGATGCCGGGGCAGCATTAAAAGGCATGGCATGATTCATAACGGGTTCGCCTGTGCCATCGCCGTCTTTGTCTTCGCCAATTACCGGCCAATCATTTTTCCATTTCATTGGCTGCAAATGCACAATCCTTCCATAAGCATCCTTGTCCTGAAAATGCAGGAACCAGTCTTCCTCATTCTTCGTTTGCACCCATGCACCCTGGTGTGGCCCGTTAATATTGGTAGTGCCCTGCGCCATCACAATTTTTCTTTCGTAGGGGCCGTAAATATTTTTGCTGCGCAAAACAATTTGCCAGCCGGTACTTACGCCTCCGGCGGGGGCAAACACATAATAATACCCGTTTCGTTTGTAAATCTTAGGGCCTTCCACTGTTGGGTCTTTGTCATGCCCATCATAAATTAAAACTGCACCAGTAATTGTCTTATCAGCTGCTGCATTTAATTCCTTCGCCACCAATATGCTTTTGAACCCGGCCCTGCTGCCTGCATAAGCATGCACTAAATAATTCCTCCCGTTATCGTCCCATAATGGGCATGGGTCAATCAGCCCTTTGCCTTCTTCCACTAATACCGGTTCCGTCCACGGGCCTTCAATGCTTTTTGCTTTGATTAAATAAATACCATTGTCCGGGTCGGGGTAATAAATATAAAACTCATTGTTGTGGTACCGGATAGATGGCGCCCACACGCCGTTTCCATGTTGTGGTTTGTCAAATTCCTTTTCGGGGAATAATTTATTTAAGGCGTAGCCTTTTATTTTCCAATGCACTAAGTCTTTGCTATGCAATATGGGAAGCCCCGGCACACAATTAAAACTGGAAGCAACCATGTAATAATCATCGCCCACCCGTATTGCATCTGGGTCGCTAAAGTCTGCATGAAGAATTGGATTTTTATATATGCCTTTTTTTTTTTGTTGGGCAAGGCAACAATGAGAAATAAAAAGGAAAAATAAAAGTGTTGTTCTCTTCATTTGCTGTTTCAAATTTTCATCATGTGAAAAATTAAGTTTTGAATTTTACTTCCTGCCAGTTGTATTCAACAATATTAAAAAAAAGAAAAGGCAGCATTATCCATGTTGCCTCTCTTGTATGATATGCCGGTTGTATTACCAATTGTGCCTCGGGCATGAGTCGTCATATTTGTTGCCGAGGATAAAACCCACCATAAACTCATGCGTATTCCTTGAGTACTGGCTCAATGCAGACGGGGCTACATCATAAGCATAGCCAATATTCATCGTGTTGGAAACATTTATGCCTGCCATTGCAGAAAAGCCGCCCAGCTGGTCGCCAAAACGGAAGTTGCTGCCTATCCATGCTTTGTCCTGGTATTGCAGTTTAAAGCTTGTAAATATCTGTGGCGGTATAGGTTTTACATACTGTATCATTATTGATGGCAGGAAACTTATATCATCGCTCAAAAATGTTCTATAGCCTGCTGTTGCAAAATAATGCGGTGAAAAAGTGGAGCCATATTTTGCAGAATCTGCTCCAAACTTTGCTTTAGCCGGCACAATATTCAATACCGAAAGCCCTGCAAAATATTGTGCGCCATACAGCCAAAGGCCAGCACCTACTTCAGGCCTCATTTTTGAAATAGCGCCGGAAGCATAACCAATTGCAGGGTCTGAATCGCCTATGCTGCCCCAATCAATTTTAGCAGCATCAATACTTACTGACGACATGCCCACCATAAAACCGGCAGACAATGTAGTTTTTGGGTTTAACCCTTTGTGGTATGCATAAGTGCCATAAGCGCCCCATCGGCCTATATAGCCGGTTTTGTCATTCATAACTATTATGCCTGCCCCATGATGGGATTCCGCCGCAGTGTATTCTTCCATATAGTTGCGGCCACGTGGGTTTTCGCCCGGTATAGCAAAGGAAGTGGCGCTGGTGCGGTAGTCTTTTTTGCCAATAGGCCCATGCGCCGACACATAGGTAGTAACCGGTGCGCCGTCAATGCCGCTCCACTGGTTGCGGTAACTGATTTTTATATCCGTATAGTTTTCAATCCCCGTAATAGCAGGGTTGATGATATAGTTGTTCAGGATATACTGTGTGTAAATTGGCTTTTGCTGGGCCTGTGCACAATGCCACATCAACAATAAACCAACTGCAAGCAATCTTTTCATCGTTACAAATATTTTTTAGCGGATGATGGTTACATAGCCAGTCCTTGGCTTGCGGCCCCCGCCTGTTTCAATTACGTAATAATAAGTGCCAAATGGGCAATCCTGGCCTTTGTATTTGCCGTCCCATGGCGTATTGTATCCATAGCTTTCAAATACCATCTGCCCACTTCTGGAAAATACCCTTACCCTTACATCTGGGTAGTATACAAGATTGGGTATTTCCCACTTGTCATGGAAATTATCTCCGTTGTTTGGCGTAAATGTGTTGGGCACAATGTAATTCCTAACCACTTTCACGTTGATGCTTTTGGCAGCAATGCAGCCTTTTGCAGAAGTAACCTGCAACGTATAGATGATATCGTCTTTTGGCAAAGCCGATGGCGATGCAATGTTATTGCCTGTAATAAAATAGTCAGATGGCAGCCACAAATAGCTGGCGCCATTGGTAATAGTTGGCTTCAGTTGCAGGATATCGCCTTCCAGCACATTGATTTGTGGCTGGTTGCCAAAATTGATTACAGGTGTTGGGTGCACCACTATACTTTGCACAGTGTCGTCAATGCAGCCATTGTCCGCTGTATATGTGTACGTTATATCATGAGTGCCTGCACCTGCAAACAACGGAGAGAAATCTGTACCAGACACACCGTTGCCGTTATATGCGCCAGAACCCGGCAAGTTAAATGCATCTGAGCCGCCTGTAAGGGCAAATGATGGTGCCTCCTGGCAAATAGGCGCAGGCTGCGTAAACTGTGCCCTTGGCGATGCCAATACTGTAATATTCTGTGTGATATCAGTGCTGCAACCCGGCCCATTGAAGGCCCTTATCATTACCTGGTAAGGCTTTGTAGCAGGCGTGCCAAACAGAGGGTATGCATTAGTGTAAGTGGCATTGGCGCTTGGTGCATTAATAGTTTGCTTGCTTGAAGGCGCACCAAGGTTATCCCAGTAAATTTCAAGTTTGTCAACAGCGCCATAACCTGTTACCACCGACCTGTCAATAATGCCTACTGGCAGGTTGCTGCAAAGCGTGGATGGATTGTTTACATCCAGTGCGGCGGTAGGCGCAGTAAATGCTTTTACTATTTTCGTTTTCACCGCCCTGCAACTGCTGTCAGATATAGCGGTAAGCGTTACATTGTATTCGCCTCCGCTTGTGTATGTAAATGATGGGGTGGCCCCACTGCCTGGCAGTGCGCCGGTTACACCAAAATCCCAATCCCAAATAGCAATTTGCCCGGTGGCAATAGACACGTTTTGTGTAAAGTTTGCCAGGCCGCTGCCTACGCATATATCTGTCACATCAAAGTCGGGTAGTGGGTTAGGGTTGATAACAACAGGCAATACAAATGGAGAGCCGTCTGAGCAGCCATTGGCATCTTTCACCACCAGCGAAACATTGTAAGAGCTGCTATTGCTAAATGTGTGCGTTGCAGGTGCCAGTGTTGTTTGTGTCAATAGGCCATCGCCGCCAAAATCCCATTTCCATTCGGTAATAGCAGCGCCATTTGGCGTGGATGCGTCTGTGAATGTTATCAAACTGTCTTCGCAACGGATGGCATCGAATGTAAAGCCGCCAACGGGGCTAAGGTTTACACTAAAATTAGCGTTTACAGGGTCAGATGAACAACCTGCGCCATTGGTTACCGTAAGCGTTACTGTTCTTGGCCCTGAGCCAGTGTAGGTATATGTTGGGTTTTGATCGGTTGATGAACCAGGCGCAGGCGAATCGCCGAAATCCCATGACCAGCCGCTAACGGTGCTTCCGGGTGCGGTGCTTAATGCTGATGAGAAGTTGGTAGCATTGCCAAGGCATACACCAGTTGGTGCTGTGATTACTGCTACAGGCTTTTTATAAATATCCCTGTAAGTTTTTGTTACAGAATGTGTGCAGCCTTTGTCGCTGATAGCAGTTAATTTAACTGTGTACGTGCCGGTGTCGGCATACAAATGTGTTGGGCTTACCGGTATTTGTGCGGGCGCATTATAATCAACGGAAGGCGTTTCGCCAAAATTCCAGATATAAGTTACCAGCCCGATAGTGCCATCACTTATGGTTGTGTTATTGGCAAACACAGGCGTAGCGCCGGGCAAGCAGGTAGCGCCGGGCACTGTAAAATCTGCCACCGGCGATGCTGCTATTGTAACTGTAACAGATTCTGGTATTGCATTGCGGCAGCCATTAGCTGTTGTTACAATCAATGTAATGGTATATGTGCCAGAAGCAGCATATACATGCACAGGGTTTTGTTGAGTGCTCTTTGGTGACAGGTCGCCAAAATCCCATTCCCATGCTGTAATATTGGTGCCAAAGCCATTTGAGGTGTCGGTAAGGGTTAGTGTACGGGTGGTGCAATCCAAATCGTACCTGAACCCTGCTTTTGGTAATGGGTTTACATTAATAATATGTGTTGCTGTATCAGACGCACAGCTTCCGGTTGACCTCACTACCAATTTCGTTGTATGGTTGCCAGCGGTAAGCCATTTATGTTTCGGGTTTTGCAATGCGCTGGTAGTGCCATCGTCAAACAGCCACTCCCAGCTTGTAATTGTACCTATTGATATGGTGCTTGCGTCAAGGTATGCAGCACTGTCGCCAAAGCAAACAAATGTTGGGTTGGTATTGATTGCTGCAACAGGTTTTGCCTCTACAGTAACCGTATCTTTGTACACACCAAAACAACCGGTGGAAGTTTCCAGCCTTAATGTTATTTCTTTCAACCCTGAAGAAGTAAACAAATGGTTTTGCACAGGGCTGCTGCTGCCATTAATTACAACATCTGCCCCTTCGCCGGCGCCAAAGTTCCATGTCCATTTTACAGGGTTGCCCGCTGTTACGCCTGTTACCTGCGATTGGGCAGGGTCAAAAGTTAACTGTGTGCCTGAGCAAATAGTCTTTGTTGGCGCAATGCTGAATTTAGGCTTGATGCCGCCAGAAATATCCACCTGCAGCACATCGGAAGAATTGCAACCATAACTGTTGACTGTTGAAAGTTTTACAGTATATAAAGTGATATTTTGAGTGGCTGTGTAATCATGTACAATAGGATTAACATCGTTTGTGCTGTCACGGCCATCGCCAAACTCCCATTTTAGCGATGAAATTGTACTGCCAGCCATTGGCAATGTGTTATTGGTAAATGTAACAACCGGGCTGCCGCAGGATGAACTATAAGTGAAGTTGATATTGTCCCGGCCCACAATCACTGGTATTTTTTGCCTGTCTTCGCCGGGGCAATCACTGGCAAATGTGCCGAATGCATTGGCAACTATTACGAATGTGCCAAGCGCTTTGAATACATAGAAGGTTGGCGACTCATATTCATAAAACGTCCTGCCGTCAATTACAAAACTTCTTATGTATTTTGCTTTTTGAGGCGAAGCGCCATCAAGAGCGCCTTTATTCCTTCCATTGCCCGGGGCTTCAATTAATGGGTCATTAGGTGTTTGTGGGTACCAAACAATGCTGTCTACCAGGAATGGATTATATGGCAAAGCAATTTTTAATTTTACCTGGTTCCCTATACAGGTCCTTACTGCAGATGTGGATGAATCCTGCCCATTGGGATTCACTGAAATTTTTATGGAGTTCAGGTTTTTTACTGCTGTGCCTGCATTGAACCCATAGCTTTCGCCGCCGCCCATTCCATACGCAATTGCATTAAAGCCGCTGTCGCTCTGCATTCTGTGCTGTGCGCCTGTTGCCACTTTAAATTTAGCCCACGAATATGTTGGGTCTGATGCAAATGGTTTAAATGCATTGGCAATAGGTATTAATGCCGAAGTGCCGAAGCTGTTGCCTGTAAAACTGCTGGCGCCAGTATCAACCATTTGCGTGGGATTAGTAGCAAGATCTAATTTGAATGAAGAAATGCCGCCGGTTTTTATCACTACATTAAGATAGCTGCCACTGGCACTTGGTGCATTTTTAAAATTAGGTGAATATACAGACACGTTGTTGATGGCCTGCTGGGCAGCACTGAGGATAATCATTTCAGGGTCACCAAAGCCGTTATTGCCACTGGCGTTGGCGCCACCGCCTGACGCACATTGCCCAGCAATAATAAACTGTGTAACGCTTATTGGCTTGTCGCTTGTAATAACCATTGGCGCATTGGATTCTATCACCTTGTACAACTCGGCGGGTGTTATGGTTTGAGCTGCACCATTAATAGTGAGGGCAACAGTTGCCGCCGGGTCCTGCTTATAAATCCTGAACAGGTTATGCTCCATCGTTTTTGTAGGCACAGTCAGGTATTTGGTTCCCCATGCCACCTGCGGTATCATTTGCTGCACTAAATTGTCTGAACCGGAAGTGGGCGCTGTACATAATGACGGCGTTGTAACCAGGCACCTTCCGTTGCCCGAAAATACAGCTATTTTCTTGTCGCAGTTTGTCCGTACAGTAGTGCCGCTTAAATCAAGGCCAAGGGCATTATTGGAACCTGACCCCTGCACAAAACCCATAGCATTAAATACCTGGCCACGGTTAAGCACAATGGTATCCGTAACACCAGCGGGGTATAAAATATCAGCAGCTGTATGGTTATCGCCAAAAATTGTATTGGCATTTGCAGCTACCACTGGTTGCGAAGGCGTGAAAATAACTTCTGTGTTGTCTTCGCTGGCAATTACATAAAAGAATGAATTTGGTGGGCCGCTTACATTGCTTTTGCCACCGTAGCCTTGCACAGTATAGCTTGAGTTCCAGGTGGCGGTAGGGAATACCATAGCGCCTGCGGCCGAATTGTTAGGGGCATAAGTGTACATCCATACAGACACTTCAGCGCCGTTGGTTGAATACACATGAATGCCTTTATTGCTTATCCCTGTAGTAAACAACCTTACATCCGGCATACCCATGGGGTTTAATTCATCATTGGGGTCGCCCGTAGGGAACCCGGTAACCTCTACTACGCTGTTGGCTGGTATGTTTACTGTTCTTGGGAAAGTGGCAGCGCCGGGCACGCCGGGAAGGGCTACCACCACTGTAGCTGGCTGGTCACCGGCGGATATATACAATGACAGCATTGCTTCCTGAGGGTCGCCAGCAGGTTCTTCCATATTCTCCTGGTAACCAAAGCCAAGCCAGAAATCAGTGCCACGGTTGGTAACTGCATCCGGAGACTGCTCCACCACGCCGCTAAGGAACACCGTATCGGCATTAGCAGTACTAACGCCGCCGCCTGTATGCAATATGTAACCGCTGAAAGAACCAAGGTTGTTAGTAGGCAACTGCACATATATTGGCACATTTACAAGCTGTGAACTGATGTAAGGCACAGCCACCGAAGAAGCGAAACTGCCAGCTGCGCCCGTAAGCGATATAAGGAATGGTGCCTGCGCCGTAACCGTAATATTACCGGAAGCCGGGTTTAATAAGCTTCCACTCAAAGTATAAAACAATACAATTGGGTTGGCACCGCCCAGGCTGCCTGTAAAGTCAAGTTTGCCGGGGATGGCAGTAAGTGTTGGGGCCGGTGCGCCTGTTGTAAACTGCCTTACCACGCCATAGCCTACCCCAACAGAGTTAATAGCATATGCCCTGACATAATATGTAGTATTAGGCAACAATTGTTTCATCAAGTCGCTGAAGCTTAATGAGCCGCCCGAAGAAAAAATGCCTTTATTGCCGCCGGGGTACAAAGTAATAGTCGGGTTATTGGAAGTGCTCCATACCAGCCCTTTTTCAAATATATAAGCTCCGCTGCTGTCAATAGACGAGCCGCCTGACGTTGCTTTATTAGATTGGATATTGGTTACAGGGTCTGTTACTAATGTTGGTATGGCAGGCGGGGCAGTAGTAAAAGTTAAGTCTGCGCCGTAAAAAGTACCGAACTGGGTAATGATATAAGACCTTACATGATAAGTGGTGCCAGCTGTTAAACCGGTAATAGATCCGCTGGTGCTGCCTCCCGATCCGGAAGTATTATAACTATTAGCCGGAACAGTTGGATTTGTTGAAGTACCCCACACAAGCCCGCTTTGATATACGGTATGAAAGCCCGTGCCAGACTGGTAAGAGCCTACCACATTTGCTGAATATAAACCAGTGGTGGTGGCGGATGTAGTGGTAACGGTGGGGGCTACTGCAGGGGGGGTAGTTAGCGTACCGTTAAAAACCAGGTTACAAATACGCATTTCATCATTACGGCCATTCGTTGAACCATCGCTGTTAAAGACATAAAAACGGACAATATAATTGTGGCCACTGTAAAATGTTTCATTTAATGGGCCAAAACTAACTAAAGTATTGGCGGTGCTAACTGTTTGTGGTGTTGCACCTGCCATAAGCACAAATGGACCAACTCCATCTACCTGGAAATAAGGAACAATCGTAAATATGCCACCATTATTTAATGTTAATGTGGTATCCTTAAATCTTATGCTGGTGATATTCATATCAAAGCCTGCAGCTGGCTTGATAGGTATGTCAAAACCAAAATTATCATTAATGGAAGTAGGCCAGGGAACTCCTGTCCCAGCCACTCTTGTTTTAACACGGTATCCGGTAGCGTTATAAGGGCCATCAGATATTTGGTACAAGCTTGGAAGCGGTGCATTCACCCCTGTAACAACATTGGGGTCGGTCCCTAAAGGCCGTCTGGCTTCGCCTTCAGGGGTATTGCCATTTGCTGTCCGCGGGCTTTGCAAAGGGAATGTTGCCAATTGTGCATTTAAAGTATTGCACACCAATATTATTAAAATTGAAAAGACAACAAGCTTATAATTCTGTGCGGAAATTTTACAGCAGTAATTTTTCATAAACATTTTCATATACGAGCAATAATAAAAAATAGAGGACAATTTACTCGATTTTGCTGCCTCAAAAACAACTTTTTATGCAATCGTTGCCATAGCAAACCCAATATGGTATTGCATTGCAGCGAATAGCTTCAAAAAAAAACATATTCATTGCCGTTTCAAATGGCAAAAAGCAGCAAAATTTTGCTGCTTTTTTAAAATTTTATCAGGGGAATCGCCCCGGCTTTGCCGGGATGCTTGTGCTGTTAAGTATATAAATATTTCCTAAGCCGTTGAGCTTTTCGCAAAGGCTACTTTTTAAAATAATACCTTATTGAAATTTCATGCGCCCCGCCGCCTTCGTCAAACAGGCTAAGCGGTGCATTGTACTGGTCGTACCCATAGCCAATGGCAAATTTATTGGCAATTTTTACCCCGGCAATGGCTGAAAACCCTTGCTGGTAATGATAGCTTCCGCCTACCCAAAACATATCCATGTGATCAAGCCTGGCACCAAATGAAAAATCCACCGGGGCATTGGGCTGGTACTGCACAAACCCATTGGGCACCACCACATTGGATTCATCCACTTTCCAGTTATAATGGCCTGCAAAATATATGTGCCTGTAGAGCTTGCCTTCCGGGTTACGGGCAGTTTTTATGTAATTAAATTTTGCCTGTACCAATTGCTGTACCGACACGCCAAAATTAAGCGTGGGCGATTTGTAATAAATGCCAGCAGCAGCATCGCCTTTCATCGTGTTTTCGGAAGCGGCTGCAATCAATGGGTCGTCAATATAAGCAGCCAAGGCAGCTTTGTCCAGTTTATACTGCAATAGTGTGCCGGCAAGGCCAAACATAAGCCTGCGGCCTTCTTTCATTTCAATACTGTAAGAAAGGTTTACCTGCCCACCTGCACGGCTGGTGGGCCCGGTCTTGTCATCATATAGCGCTACAGCCACGCCTACTTTCTTTTTAGCAAAATATTTATCCCCGTACAAAATAGTTGTTTGGGGCCCGCCGTCTATGCCACTCCACATTTTCCTGTATGCAGCGCCAACAGAAGCCTCGTCATTGGCTCCGGCTGCCGCAGGGTTGAACAAGAAGTTGTGTTGTGTAAACTGGTTTATGGTAAATATCTGCTGGGCGTTTGTTGCATTGCAGCAAACAAGCATCAGCGAAAACGATATTATTGATTTTAATTTCATACAGCAGTTTTTAATTGGCTTTAAATTTTTAATCATAAGGTGTTGGCGTTAGCGCATGATGGTTACGTTACCTGTTATTTTATATGGTGGGTTATTGCCCTGCTGCGCTATTATTACATAATAATATGTCCCGTCTGGCAATGGTTTTCCATTGTATGTGCCATCCCATTGGTTATTATAAACATCATTGCTGTACACCAGCCCGCCCCAGCGGTTATATACTTTTGCCTTTACCGATTTAATCGAGGTACAGTTTATCACCACCCATCTGTCATAAAAACCATCGCCGTTTGGCGTCAGCAATTTTGGCGGGTCAACACATGGCTTGCATGCCGACACCGAAATTGTTTGTGTTGCAGACTCAACACAGCCAAGTTGGCTTGTATAAGTGTAAGTAAGTGTTTGTGTTCCTACTCCTGCTGCTGATGGGTCAAAAGTACCGTTGCTGCTGTTTACCCCTGGCCCTGAATAAACACCTGTACCCACGCCTGATTCTGTTGCAGGCAATCCACCCGTTAAAGCAAAAGGCGCTGCATTATTACAAACTTCATTCAGCGTGCCAAATGAAACAGTTGGCAAAGCCTCAATCACAATTGGATGGGTAAATACGGGTGATGTGCAACCAGTAGATGTTGTTACTGTAAGCGTTGCATTATATGTGCCGGTGGCTGCATATGTGTGTGTTTGTGCGGCATTGGTAGTTGCCGTTACGTTGGTTGGGCTGTCGCCAAAATTCCATACCCATTGTGTAATGGTTCCTGCTGCTACTTTTGATGTATCGGTAAATACTACAGGCTCGTTAATACAGGCCCTGTCTTTGCCACTGAAACCTGCCACAGGCACTCCAGAGAAATTAACCACTTTGGTTGAATCGTCATAACAGCCCTCAGATGTGATGGTAGTTAGTTTTACATTGTACAAGCCGCCGGCTGTGTAAGCATAAGATGGGCTTGGCAAATTGGATGTAGCCGAAGGCGTAACGCCAAAATCCCATTGCCATGTATCTATCGTGCCGCCATTGCCTGTTGATGCATCTGTAAATTGCACTGTGCCAAAACAACCGCTTGTTGAAGGGAAGGTAAAATCTGCTGTTGGGCCTTGGTTTACTGTTACAGGGAATGTAAACTCCCTTAATCCGTTACAGCCATCAGGCGTTGGGCTGGTGGCAGCAATTTTTACATCAAATGTGCCAAGTGCATTATATACGTAAGGGGTTGGTATTTGGTATGTGTACAGCTTTACGCCATTGATAGTAAAGCTGTCAATAAGCACATTGGGCTGAGATAAATCAACACTGGTTTGTGTTACGCTTGTATTTGGCGACAGGTTGCTGTTGTTTGCAAAATCCCATACAATACTTATTGGCCTGAAAGCTAGCGTTACTTTCATATAAAACTGTGAGCCGCGGCATGCGAAGGCAGAGGCGCCTGAAGCATATTGGTTCTGG
>CAYRRL010000015.1:0-15121 GCA_964426665.1 uncultured Ferruginibacter sp.
AACAGCCTTAGCAACCAGCTAATGTTGTACTACAATCATGGCAGAAGTTATCATTTTATTTATACTTGTTATTCTTAACCGGCTTTTTGTAATGAGCGAAATTGCTTTGGTTAGCGCCCGGCGCACAAGGCTTGAAACACTGTCTAACAAAGGCGACAGGAAGGCTAAAACAGCGCTTGATTTAATAGACAACCCAGAAAAGTTTTTATCAACCGCACAAATCGGCATTACGCTGGTGGCTATTTTAACGGGTGTGTACTCCGGCGAAAAATTCAGCAAAGACCTTGAGCCCTATGTCGCAAAATTTGAGGTTTTAAAACCCTACGCAGATGATATATCTACTGCTTTGATAATTGTGCTTGTTACCTTTCTCTCAATTATACTTGGCGAACTGGTGCCCAAGCGTATCGGCATGCTGCGGGCAGAAAAAATTGCAAGGGTAGTAGCCGGGCCGGTTAATTTTTTATCTACGCTGATGTATCCCGTAGTATGGCTTTTGAATAATATCACTGCTTTGATTTTTAAAATTTTCAACATCAAGCCTTCAAGCGACAGCGCTGTAACTGAAGAAGAAATAAAAGCGATGATTACCGAAGGCAGCGAGCATGGCACAATTGAAGAAGAAGAAAAAGAAATCATAGAAAGGGTTTTCCATCTTGGCGACAGAAAGATAACTGCATTGATGACGCACCGCACGGAGATAGAATGGTTTGATATGGAAGATACGGTGCAAACCATTATTGTTAAAGCAAATGATATTATTTACTCTACTTACCCTGTTTGCGACAAAACAGTGGACGATATAAAAGGCATTATCTATATCAAGGAACTATTCAAAGCAGATGAACAAACTAAACTGAAAGATTTAATAAAACCAGCTTTGTTTGTGCCCGAAAACAATACGCCATACCAGTTGCTGGAAAAGATAAAGGAAACAAAAATCCACAGTTGTTTTATCGTGAATGAGTATGGTACACTGGAAGGGATGATAACGCTGAACGATATCCTGGAAGCCATAGTGGGCGATGTGCCGCAAAGCGGGCAGGAAGAATACGAGATAACAGAAAGGAACGACGGCTCTTATTTAGTAGATGCGCAAGTAACTTTTTATGACTTTTTAAGCCGCTTTGAAAAAACAGAATGGATGAATGAAGAGGATCACCAGTTTGACACAGTGGCAGGCTTCGTGTTGCATGAGCTGGAACGCATACCCCATACAGGCGATACGTTCAACTGGCGTGGCTTTTCTTTTGAAATAATTGATATGGACGGGCAGCGGATTGACAAGTTGCTTGTAAAGATACCTGAGGAAGTGAAAGAGGGGATGGAGGAAAAAGAGTAAGCGGTTCGACATTGCAAAAAGAAGGCCGCCATTATGGCGGCCTTCTTTTTGCAATGAATTTAATTTATAAAGAAGTTTTTCCATCCCGTTCCATCTGGGCTCTTTTTTTCTTGCTGTACTTTTTTTCATAGTCAAGCACTTCTTGTGGCTTAATGTTCAATCTTTACAATATGCCCCTGCTTGTTATAAAATTTCCAGTCGCCGTGCGGCACGCTGTATTGCTCTGCCTTTACAATTTTATATTCTACTATTTCCCCGCTGCCCGTGCCGTATACAGGTATAGTATCATAAGGGGCATCCGGGTTGTAGCCCCGCCATTCTTCTTCCCTTTCCAAATCGCCGAGAAATGAAAAGTATTGCTGCACACCGTCTTTGCCACCAAAGCGGTAATTCTCTACTGCAATTATATCGCCGTTGCTGGTGTACTTGCGCCAGGTTCCCGTTTTCTTGTCGTCTTTGTACATGCCTTCCTCATCATAGCCTGGTTCGCCACGCAATTCCCCAACAGTATTTACCCATTTGCCCTGCTTCCTGTCTTTCTTATCAATGGCATTTAGTGTATCTCCATTAGGCGACAGCTTGAATTCTTTGTATTGGGCATTAGCAGTTGATAATAAAAATTGCAACAGTACAATAAAAACAAAAGATGGGCTTAAACCCGGTAAATTTTTCCTGCTCATGTTTTTCTGCTTGTGTTTCAAAATTAGTTTTTATTATCCTTTATCATGAAAAGTTGTTTTTAAAAGTGTAAAATTTTCAAATTATTAACCGGCGGCAACAAATATTTGATGCCTTGGTAAATGCCCTTATCTGTAATTTTGTCAATAATTTATGTATATTTTGCATTTTTTGCAAAAAAGCAATTACTAATTAAAAAAAATGTTAGCTTACGGCTTTGTATATAAAATCCTGCCTTAGTAAATTGTTTCGTACCGATTAATAACCAAACCAAAACTAATCGTATGAAGAAAAGCCATTCACTCTTCAGCAGGATTATTGGAACTTTTTTATTTATCGTTCCATTTTGCAGCAATGCACAAATTGTTATTTCTCAGTATTACGAAGGCGGCGGCACCAATAAATGGATTGAATTGGCCAATATTGGTACAACCGCAGTAAACCTTGCTTCGCCCCAATTAAAATTGGGCCTTTGGTCTGTTAGCGGCTCCACTGGTAATATTGTGTTTAGCGGGGCGCCTTCCAACACATACAACCTTACAGTAACTATACCTGCAAAAGGCACTGTATTGATTGGCAATACTGGCAATGGTACGGAAGTGCCTTATTTAACTGCTGCAAGCGCCAACGAAACATCTAATTCGGTTATTAATTTCAACGGCAACGATGGAATTGCTTTGCTGGATGCGTCTAATAATATTATTGATAAGTTTGGGGAGGGTATTAATGCTGCTGACATAAGCTATGTAAGAAGTACCGGCATTACAGGCGCAAATGCTACTTACACTGCCAACGAGTGGGCCAATACTTCTTTGGCAACTGTGCAAAGCGCCGCTGCTTCCACGCCACAAAGATTAGGGTACCAATTAGCGCCGCTTTGCGTTGCGCCTCTTGCACAAGCAACCTCATTAAGCTTTTCATCTATCACAAGCAACTCAATGAGCGGCTCTTTTACTGCTTCTGGGGCTGATGGCTATGTAGTTGTTCAAAGCACAAGCAGCTCTTTAAGCGCTAACCCTGTTGATGCCACAACATATTCTGTAGGCAACTCATTGGGTGGCGGTATTGTTGTAAGCGCTGGCTCGCCCGCATCATTCAGCACCACAGGCTTAAGCCCCAATACTACTTATTACTTTTTTGTATTTGCGTATAACAACAGCAATTGCAGCGGGGGACCTAAGTATTTAACATCATCGCCACTAACAGGCAGCCAAGCAACGCCCTACCCACCATGTGTTGCGCCGACAAACAGTGCCACTGCAATGTTTTTTTCATCTGTTACAAGCACATCAATGACTGTGTCATTTACCGCAGCCAGCAGTGTGGATGGTTATCTGGTAGTAAGAAGCACCAACAGTTCGCTTGGGGCCAACCCTGCAAATGGAACTCCATATGTTGCAGGAAGCACTATTGGCAGCGGCACAGTAGTTAGTGTTGGCACACCTACATCTGTTAATCAAACAGGCCTAACTGCATCCACTACTTATTATTTCTTTGTGTTTACATACAATCAAACAAACTGTACTTCAGCGCCAGCATACAATATATCTGCACTAACGGGTAGCCGTGCCACAGACCCTGCTGCATTAAGCTGGTATTTTGGCAACCTGCATTCTCACAGTAGTTATTCAGATGGCAATAGCGACAACACAAACAAAACACCTGCTGACGATTATGCTTTTGCAAAAACAGCTATGTGCATGGACTTCCTTGGCATTAGCGAGCACAACCATGCAGGCGCAGGCATGAGCTTATCAGACTGGGCGCCGGGCAAAGCCCAGGCAGCGGCTGCAACTGTCAGCAACTTTGTTGCAATGCACGGGCAGGAGTGGGGCGTTATTGGCACACAGGGCAGCGCAGGCGACCATGCAGGCCATGTAATTGTGTATGGGCTTGATTCATTGGCAGGGTGGGAAGCAGGCAACTATCAAATTTATGTGCCTAAAAGCGTTTATACAGGAACGGGGGGCTTGTTTGATATTATTAACCGCCATGGCAACAATGCTTTTGCTTCTTTGGCCCATCCGGATAATTACGATTACAACGATATACTGCATACGGGGTACGATGTAAAAGCAGACGATGCTATTGCAGGCTCAAATGTTGAAACAGGCCCTGCGTTTTCAACAGATACAACCTATACAAACCCGGGCACTTTGGCCACTTTTGCTTTTTATAAAAATATGCTTGCGAAAGGCTACCACCTTGGCCCTACTATTGACCACGACAACCACAACATGACTTTTGGCAAAACAACCAAATCAAGGCTGGTAATTATGGCAACATCTTTAAGCGAAGCCAATATACTGGATGCCATGCGGAAAATGCGTTTTTACGCATCTGAAGACTGCAATGCAAAAATTATTTTTACTGTAAATGGTACTTACCCTATGGGCAGCATTGTTACCAAACCAGGTGCGCCCACATTAACCGTAACAAGTGTTACAACTAATACTGTTACTTCCATCAAATTAATGTATGGCGTGCCGGGCAGCGGTACTGCTGCCACACAACTTACATCAAGCACAAATGGCTCCCTTACCTATACGCACACTGCACTGGCCAACCTTGCTACCTGTTATTATTTCCTAGATATTACTGAGAGCAACGGCACAAGGGTAATTACTTCGCCGATTTGGTACACAAGGGACAACAGCGCTTCAAGGCCTGCATTTGTTACATCATTGTTTACTATCAGCGAACCTGGTAAAGTTGTGTTGAAATGGACAGCAAGCAATGAGCCAGCAGGCGAAAGCTATGAAGTGCAACGCTCTGTTGACGGAAGGGTTTTTGCCACAATCGGGGCAAAAGCAGGTATGGGGCATGGTATGCCGTTAGTTACTTACGCTATTGAAGATTTGAACCCATTGTATGGGCTTTCGTATTACAGGCTGGTAAACAAATATGCAGATGGAAGGCTTGCTTATTCTGACGCAAAAGCAGTAAACAGAAGCACAGGGCAACCAGTGTATTTGATGGCATACCCCAACCCTGTTGGCAGTATGCTTACAATAAAAATAGCTTCTATTGCAAATGAAAATACACAAATTGATATACTGGATATGGCTGGGCGGGTAGTAAAACGAATGCCTGTGTTGCTAAGCTATGGAGAGCAAACATTGCAGCTAAATGTTTCTTCGCTTGCAAAAGGCACTTACATTATAAAAGTGCCTTTAGACGGGAAAATGCAAACGCAGATGCTGAGTAAATTATAAGTAAAAGAAAGTTTGGTTTTAGCTTTGTTTAAGAAATGCCCGGCAGGATTTTAGCCGGGCTTTTTTTGTACAATTTTTTCTAGTAATAGAAATTGCTTTTGCAAACAATATCCCCTTGTTTATCCTTAATTACAATATAGTAAATACCATGCGGAAGTTTATTTTTTAACAACACAGTAAAGTTGCTGTTGCCATTAGCCGTAACAGGCATGGGGTGGTGTGCCAACAATTCTCCTGCTGTGTTCAAAATACAGAGGTTGTATTTCCCATGCCTGAAATTTTCAAGCGATAAAAAAAGGTTTTGTGCAGATGCCCGAGTAATTACTTTAGCACCCGGGCTTTTGCTGTTCACTTTTACTATTGGCGAATAAAAAAATTGGCCATTTTGTTCCTGCACAATCACCCGGTAAAAAACAAGCTTTCCAGTATACGCTGCATCGCTGTAAGCAAAATTTGATTGGGCATGTATATACGGTACATTGGCAATGGTGCTGAATGTAAAACCATCGAATGAGCGTTGTACTGCAAAGTTTTTTACATGTGTGGCTTCTTCCGCTTTCCACTGCAGCAAATTATAGTTTACTGTGGGCGTTACTGAGAATGCAGATAAGACAACTGGTATCACATTGCCGCATGGCGAGCCGTCTGTTTCCGGGTTGTTTACTGTAAATGCAGTAGTGGCTGTACTGCTTGATTCTGCGCTGGCAGCGCCTGCGCAATCTTTCACATATGTTTCTGTATAACATTCAATCTTCCATATGCCTGTATCGCTTAACGCAAACGATGCTGGCAAAATATTGGCTGCGCCGTTTAATGTTTGCCAGCGTTGGTCAAGTATGTTGTTTGCGTTTTGGCAGGATCCGCCTGTTGGGAAAATATTCCCTTCAGGCCCATTGATGCTGAATGGGCAATCATCTTTAAAGTTCAGCGCAAAGGAAGAAAACGGCGGCGGTACCGCCCCATCTTTATATACTCTGTAAAATAGGGAAGCGCCTGTAACATCGGCGTTGCAATCAGTACGCTTGAAATTATTTATTTCCCCGCCAAGGCTTAATGCAGGGGCAGGCACAATAGGGCAAATACCATAAGCCGGGATGCCATTGGTGCCATTAAGGCTTGCAGGCAAACTTGGGTTGCCTGGTTGGAATTTCCCCAATGGCAGGTCATAAAAATTGCCATTCACTACAACCATCTCCCGGTATGTGCCTGCTTCGCCAACTGTAAAATATTTTAGTGAAGGGAAAATCTCTGCCAGCATATCTGTGCCCTGCCCGCCTACAGGGTCGCTTAGGCCAGGACCGCCTGTGCAGCTTCCTGATGGCGTGTAGTAACTGCCTGTTGGGCCGCTTGTTCCCGTTAGGTAATATACAGATGGGCATGAGTAATTCCATGTAGTTTTTGTGGATGGGTTTTCAAAAGGGTATGTCATGTTTGGCAAGTCGGCCTGTATTTCCACAGAATACCTTCCGGGCTTATCAATGTATGAAGAGAGGGCAGCATAGTAATGGTCGTTGTTGCCGTTTTTGCCGGCGCAAATACCCGGCACAATAATGGGCGCAGAAGCCACAACAGATGTTGTGTCATTATTGCCCATTCTCCTTAGCACCAATCTTGAATCGCTTCTGAAGCCGCAGGCTTCCATATTTGTCATGCCTTCTGAATATACTTCCCAGTCAATATAACATTGCTGCCCAACTGCCACATAATTATTAAATAAATTATTAGCACCTGTTCCAGTATTATGGTTAATAATGCCAATGTATGTTACTTGTGAAAATGCTGGAGCAGCAAAAAAGAAAAGCAGCAAAAAAGCCAGGTTTTTTTTCATGAAATTATTTTTGGTAAGTAAATAGTTTTGGTGTGGGGTGCTGCGGATTGTGCAGGAGCAAATTAATTAAAAAATAAAAGGCACAGCACAAATGTTTTGCCAGCCAGGGCTGTTTAATAAAAAACCGCCCCGATGAAAGAGGCGGAAAGCATCATAGGTTTTAATTATTTTTTTAACGCTTTTAATGCGGCAACCAGCTATTGTTTACATTTTGCAACCCATTTTGATTCCGTTCAATCATGCCCTGTGCCTGTGAGCAACCTTGGTTTGCCTGACAAATATACCCTGCTAATTTTATAATCTTTATTGATATTTATTATAATCGTATCGAGAATGTCTATTTTTGTTTTATGACAATCACACAGTTGGAATATATTATTGCATTAGATACTTACCGGCATTTTTCTGAGGCATCAAAGCATTGTTTTGTAACGCAGCCAACACTCAGTATGCAAATTCAAAAACTGGAAGAGGAGTTGGGCATAAAAATTTTTGACCGAAGCAAACAGCCGGTTGTGCCAACTGAGATAGGGGAAGAGGTATTAGTGCAGGCAAGGGCAGTAGTGCATGAAGTGAAGATGATGCAGCAATTGATAAAAGACAAACAAGGCACGCTTCAGGGCGAGCTAAGGGTGGGGATAATACCGACATTAGCGCCATACCTTTTGCCAATGTTCCTGCAAAATTTTTTGAACAAATACCCGGATGTAAAAATAAAAGTAAGGGAACTTACCACAGAGCATATTATTGAAAAACTGAAATCAGGGAAAATTGACGCAGGGTTATTGGTAACACCTTTGCAGGACAGCAGCCTGATAGAGACCCCTTTGTTTTATGAGGAAATGGTAGCGTATGTTTCAAAAAGCAATGCTGCATTTAAGAAAAATTATGTATTGGCAGATGATATAAGCCTTGATGAGTTGTGGTTGCTGGAAGAAGGGCATTGTTTCCGCAGCCAGGTAATGAACCTTTGCGAATTGCAAAAAAGCAATAAACTGCACAGCCATTTTGAATATGAGTCTGGCAGCATTGAAACACTTCGCAAAATGGTGGAGATGAACAGGGGCATTACTATTTTGCCCGAAATAGCCACATTGGATTTTTCAGTAAAGCAGCAAAATATGGTAAGGCATTTTAAAAGCCCGGTGCCAGTAAGGGAAGTAAGCCTCGTAACGCACCGCAACTATATAAAGAAAAAATTAGTTGACGTGTTGAAAGAAGAGGTGCTGGCTGCCATGCCACAAAAAATAAAGCTGAACAAGAAGAACAATTTGGTAAAAATTTAGCCTGTGGTTACCAGAGGAGCGATGGTAAATTAGGGGGTGGCGGCTGTTTTTGAATTAAATGGTTGTTTTTTTTGATGGTTATCAATAAACACCCAACTTTATTTTCATTCTGGCACAATAAAATAGCTTTTTTTGAGTTATAACATAATATTGTTCCGTTTTGGGAATAAAATATCCTATATTTACAACGCTGAAAAAGATAATCACCATATTAATTGTACTGATTGGGTTTGCAATGGTTTCCTTTGCGCAGGCAAAACCCGAAAGTGTGATGGCAGATAAAATCGTAAAATTTTACCCCAACCCAGCCACAATGGCCATTAATTTTGAACTGCCAAAAGGGTACGACAAATCCTACACTATCCAGTTATTCAACTTTATGGGCAAAAAAGTGGCTCAGATAAATGCGTCTTCAGGCAGGCTTAATTTTGCTTTGGATGGCTTTTACCGGGGTGTTTATATTTTCCAGTTGCGTGACAAGTCTGGCAAAATAGTTGACTCCGGTAAGTTTCAGGTAGTCCGTTAATACTTTCTTACTGCATAATTGCTACCAGCAGGTTTTTCACTACTTCTTTACTGAAAATTTTATTTTCCTTTTTGTTCACTTTTACGGTGAATGTATTGTCAAATGCCTCTACTGCTTCTATTGATATTTCATCGCCCAAATGCAGGTTATTTTTTGTGAGGTACTGAAGGAAATTGTTGGAATGGTCTGCCACACCAATAAATTTTACTCTGTCGCCGGGGCCACAGTCAAGCAAAGGCTTGCTTGTGTTTTTGGCAAAACGGCCTTTTGCATCAGGTATCAAATCGCCATGTGGGTCGGCGGAGGGGTAGCCAAGGTGCTTGTCAAGATGGTCTATTAATTCATCACTGATCACATGTTCCAATTCCTCTGCAATTTCATGCACTTCGTCCCATCTAAAATTCAACTTGTCCACCAGCCAAACCTCCCATAACCTGTGTTTTCGTATAATACTTACTGCAATCTGCCTGCCCTCCTCTGTAAGTTTTACGCCTTTAGATTTTTCGTAGCCAACTAATTTCTTAGATGCCATTTTTTTAATAAAGTCTGTAACGGAAGCAGCGCTTACTTTCAAGGTATCTGCCAGTTGGGAAGTAGTAACCATTGAACCGCTTTTTTCATGCAGTTTGTATATAGCTTTCAGGTAATTCTCTTCCGCCGATGATGTCATAAAGCCTTTTTTGCAAAAATGGAAAATAAAATTGGCAAAATTATTTTTGGGATTGAAATAAAAGCAAAAATCTTGTGGTGTTTTTATTTGCTTGAGGCAGGTGTTACCCTTTTAATAAGCCTGTTTTTTGCAGCATTAGGCTCTTTGCAACCAAGTTCTTTTACTAATTAAGGGGCATAAAAATATTTGCCAGCGTTGGCTGGCAAATAAAAATAACTTGAGTAAAATATTGCTGGGGTTATGAATCTGACCTTGCTTCGGATTCTTCCTCTGCTTTTTCATACTCCTGCTCTTCCTTAAAATAATTGGCAAGCGACAACGGGCCGCTACCCTCTACAACAAACACAAGGCACAACAGTAAAATAATGATAGAAAGGCTGAAATCTGTTTCTGCTTTAAACAATCCTCTTTTAGAAGTAACAAAAATAATAGCGCCAAGGATAACAGGCACTTGTATAAGCGCTGCAAACCTTGTGAATAACCCAATAATTATTAAAAAGCCGCCACCAATATGTATCCAAGGAATACTGTTCATCAGCAGGTCTTTGTAGGAGCCGAGACCATTGTCAATAATCAGCGTTTCAAGATTTGGCGGGTTGTTTAAAAAGGCCACGCCCCTTAAAAGAAGCGTTGCTCCTAAGGCAACCCTGAATAGCGCTAACCACTTTGGGTTGTGCGAATTTGTCCATTCCCTGAATTTTGCAAGCATAGGTTTATAGAATTTTGTTGGTTAATAGTTTTTGAAAACTACAAAATAAATTTGGGTTTTACCAAAAACATTATAATTTTTTTTCACAATAATTTAACAATGCCATTTTTATTCAGTGATTTCGACAAAATAGCCAAGCACAGGTTTATTATTTATTAGCACTGATACAGGGTAGGAATCTTCTTCGTCAAACTTGTAACTAAAGCTTACTGTGCTGCCGTTTATTGTGTAATCCACAGTCTTAGTCCTGGATTTTTTGTCTTTACCAATTTGTAACGACACAATTTCAATTTTAGTATTTGCGCTGGTTTTAATATTAAAAGGCACAGCTTTTTTTGTATTTGCCTTAATAATTCCTTCGGTGGGTGAATAACCCCGGATGCCAAATTCGCTGGCCTCTTTTTGCACTATTGGCTGCGAAAAAAAATCTTTTGCAGATTTTGGCCCGGTGCCCCCGAGTTGCCAGGCCAAATTGTCGGGGAAGTGCTGCAGGTTGAAAAGCGCTTTGTCAGCAAAAAAATAACTATCGTCAAATTTTTTGGTGAAAACGGTAAACTTCTCGTCGGCATAGCCGCTGGCCCATTCTGGGTCTGCATAAAACCAGGTTTCAGGGCTTTGGCCCAACTGTACTACTGCCCATGTATGATTGAATTCATCTGGCTTATTATTGATGTCTTCCACAGTTTTCTTTATATACCCATCCACAGTCAGGCACCTTATTTTAGCAACGCTGCACATGTCCTGGAATAATGTGGCAAAACCATTTGCATTAGCCTTTCTTGTTTTCAATACCTCATCCCCGTACATTTTTTCATTCGAGTTTTGCTTTGCTTTTTTCAAATCGATGCTGATGTTGTTGGCTATCCAGTAAAAGATAGCCCTCGTTTTATCGGTATTGTCAGGGAATTTTTTTGTGAGGACATAACTGATGGTGCCGGCGTTTAGCGTATCAAGGCGTCCAAGTGATTGAACGTATTCATCAATGGCTTTAAATCGGTTGTTATCGCTTTGCGCCAATGCATTGTTGCCAACAAAAAATGCAGGCACAGCAATAAATAAAAGAAAAGATATTGTTTTCATAGAAATAAAAGTAGGCAAATAACGGTTAATGCTTTCCAAAAAAGTGTAACAAAAGGCATGCCCTTTAAAATAAATGTTGATTTTAAAAAACCAACTTTCATTGCAATCCGTAACTCCTTAGTAAGCGCTTAACCCCATCTCATAATTATTAAAACCATTTGTTATGAAAAAAATAACACCACGGGTGAAGTATATCTTCATGCTCTTTTTGGCAGCCGCCATGTTTTTTGTTTCTTGTAAAAAAGATACAATACCTACAGACAATCCCGATCCCGTAGTTACAGGGCCTGATTTGATATTTTATGGGGTTACATCAGCGGGGCAATTGGCAAAATATAATGCAATGAACCCCGGAACAGCTATTTCATCTGTTGCCATAAGCGGCCTCCATACAGGCGAATCAATCCTTGCTGTTGACTTCAGGCCTGCTACCGGTGAACTGTATGGTATTGGAAGCTCCAGCAGTTTATACATTATCAATCTCTCTGCAGGCAATGCAAGAATGGTAGGCACAGGGCCATTTGCGCCTGCATTAAATGGCAATATTGTGGGGTTTGATTTTAACCCTACTGTTGACCGCTTGAGAGTGGTAACAAGTGCCGGGCAAAACCTGCGTATTAACCCCGAAACAGGAAGTGTTGCTGCAACAGATGGTGGCATAAACGGAGCAAGCGGCGCATCAGTAAATGCAGTGGCTTATACCAATAGCAAAGCGGGTGCATCATCCACTACATTATTTGATATTGATATAACAACCAGGAAATTATACAAGCAATTACCGCCTAACAATGGTACGCTGGTTGAGGTAGGGAGCCTTGG
The DNA here is from genome assembly GCA_964426665.1 of uncultured Ferruginibacter sp. Classification (GTDB taxonomy): domain Bacteria; phylum Bacteroidota; class Bacteroidia; order Chitinophagales; family Chitinophagaceae; genus Ferruginibacter. Next base: position 12,154 of record CAYRRL010000015.1, read on the forward strand.
CGTAATGGCTATGAACGAAGGCGGGTTTGACATTTCGCCAGACAATAAGGCAGCGCTCGCAAGCCTGTATGTGGATGGCAAATCATCTCTGTATAAAATAGATACAGCCACAGGCGCAGCAGCCAAAATTGGCGATTTCACAGGTACAGTAAATGGTATTGCCATACCAACCAACCCTGTGGCTTATGCAGTTGATGAAATGCATAACCTTTTAATTTTTAACCCAACCACTACGGATGCTCCGGTAATGAAGGCAATTGCCGGGCTAATGGCAATGGATTCTATTGAAGGCATTGATTTCCGCCCATTAAACGGGCAGATATTTGCGCTTGGCAAAGCCGGCAATTTATATACAATCAACGCTGCTTCTGGCACAGCAACTATAGTAGGTGCAGGCCCATTTGGCATACTAAACGGTACAGCCTTTGGCTTTGATTTTAACCCTACGGTTGACAGGATAAGAGTAGTAAGCAATATGGGCCAAAATATAAGATTAAACCCAATAACCGGCACCATTGTAGCAACAGATATGATGCTTAACCCTGGCATGCCAAGCATTAGCGGTGCAGCCTATTCCAACAATTTTGCGGGAGCAACAACTACCACATTGTTTGATATAGATTGCCAAAGGCAAAAACTGTATAAGCAAATACCGCCTGATGACGGTACATTAGCAGAAGTAGGCTCATTAGGCATTACTATACAGCGTATGAACGGCTTTGATATTGGGAGCACAAGCGGTATTGGGTATGCAATTTTAAAAACAGGGACAACTAATGCTTTGTATACTATTGATTTGAATACCGGTGCAACAACAATGGTGAATAGTTTCCCTTTAACAGTAAAAGGTTTTACAATAGGCTTAGGGTTTTAAAAACCCATCTTTAAAATAATCTATCAACTTATGTTGATAGATTATTTTTATTTTGCTACCGATGATTACCTATACAACCCCCATTTACCGATTTGAAAAGAAAGGCGAAAAAACCGGCTGGAGCTATATTGAAGTGCCCAGTGATATTGCGGAGCAATTAAAACCCGGTTGTAAAAAATCATTTAAGGTAAAGGGCAAGCTTGATAAATATAGAATTAAGCAAATATCACTGTTACCAATGGGGGATGGCAATTTTATTATGCCCATTAATGCTGAAATGCGTAAAGGGACTGGCAAGAAAAAAGGGGCAATGCTGAAAGTTCAGTTGGCAGAAGATAAAAAGGAATACCAACTAAATAAGGATTTAATGGATTGCCTTGCAGACGAGCCTGCTGCGTTGGCTTTTTTTAACACAAAGAGCAAGTCGTTTCAAAACTATTACAGCAAGTGGGTAGAGAGTGCTAAAACAGAAGCTACAAAAGCCAGGCGTATTGCTATGGCTGTTTCATCATTAGCAAAAAAAGTCGAGTTTGGGGAAATGCTGCGGATGGCAAGAAAGCAATAGGCAAGGAAACAAGTTGGCAAGTGGCCAATTCAATCAACTATAAAGTAATTCAACCCTTAAACAATTTTAAAGCCCTTCTCATAAAAACACCCTCAGCATCAATGCAAAGCCATCGTCTTCTTTTGGCTTGTCCTTTACCGTTACTATATGAAGCCCGGATGGTGTCCATACTTTAAAGAGCTCGCCTTTAGCATGTGTGCGTATGCCATTGTCTAATTGAGGCAACATTACGCCCCTTACAAACCAGCCTAAGTCGCCGCCTTTTACTGCAGAAGAATGGTCGGCGCTGTAAGTGGCAGCCATGCTTTCAAAAGTACTGCTTCCGGATTGTATGCGTTTGATGATTTTGTCTGCCAGCGAGTCTGCAAATTCTTTTTTGAACAAACCTGTGTCGAGCACTATATGGCTTACATGGTAAAATGTGTTTGGCAGTTTGGCCAATATTTTAATCAATACATTGTTGCCTTTAAACGGGCCATAAGTTCTATTTACTTTCCCTTTATACGCAAGGCTGTCTGCCAGCCCCATAAAAGAACTGCTGCTTAATACTGCAACTGTATCTATTGAAAATTTTTTCTTTAGCTTGAATTTTACAAAGCCAATGGGGTTGCCCGTAGTGTCTAGCTCTTTTTTTATTTGTGCCAGCGTTTGGCATTTGGCAGGAAGCGCAAGGGCAATCAAAACTACAATTGTGGCAATCCTTTTCATGTAAGCTGTTTGCTGCAAATGTAGGCATTAAGGCCTGTGGCAAAAAAGCGGTTTGCAAATTCCCCGTAAAAAAATTATTTCTTGTAAAGCTTTTGTGTGTAGGAATATTTAAGGCCTGTAACAGACATAGTGTATTCATCGGCATACAGGAAAGAAATACCATCGTCAAATACAATTGTATTGGCGCCTTTTTCAACATTCACAAACCTGCTGCTAAGCACTTTGCCCTTGCTGTTAACAAGCTCAAGCGTAAACGATTCGTTTATACTGCTGCTCAATTCCACGGTTATTTGTGCATCAAACAATACTGGCGATATTTTAATTTGCGGCAACCCGCTTATTGATGAAAGCCTCATTACATCTGAATAAGAAGTATCCTCATTTATAGTTTTTATCCTGTAAAAACCTGTTGGCAGCGGTATGGTGTCTTTATATTGAAAGTTGAATCCATCTGTGCTGCTAACAGTACCCATCTCCTCAAAATCTTTTCCATTAATGCTTCTTTCAATTATAAACTGGCTGCTCGTTTGCTGGTCGTATGTTTTTATGTAAATAGTGGCAGTGCCATACTGCAACTCCCCATACAATTTGCTTATAATTGCTGGTTTGCTTTTCCCGCTGTTGGTGTCAGCAATTTTTAAAAACTGGGGTGTTTTGTGTGCGGTTGCAATAAAGGGTTGTGCCAGGAATGCGCAAAGAAGAATTTTGTAAAACATGCAATTACAGATGCTGGTTAGTTATTGGTTTATAAACTAAAATTATTATGTATCAATCAAAAATCAAGCCGGGATTTTTGATGTTGCAACAATATAAAGCCAATA
>CAYRRL010000016.1:0-15062 GCA_964426665.1 uncultured Ferruginibacter sp.
GGACGAAAAATCAATTGCATGGCGCACGGCTTTGCGCTGCCACGAAGAAGGGGCGCAAATACTGCTTACCAATGCGCCTGTGGCGATGAGGATGGGCGAGATAAACAAACTGGCTGAAATGGTGAATGCGCCTGTTGTAGCCTGCGACGTTAGCAGCAATGAAGATGTGAGCAACCTGCTTACAAAAGCCATGGAGCATTTTGGCGGCGGCGTGGATTTTATTCTGCACTCTATCGGCATGAGCCTGAATGTGCGCAAGGGCAAACATTATACTGAAATAGATTACGGCTTTAATCAAAAGACACTCGATATTTCTGCTACAAGCCTCCATCGTGTTTTAGCAACTGCTATGAAAATGGATGCCATTAATGAATGGGGCAGCGTGGTGGCGCTTACATATATTGCTGCACAGCGTGTATTTCCCGATTATAATGAAATGGCCGATGCCAAATCTTTGCTGGAAAGCATCACACGCAGCTTTGGCTACCATTATGGCGTAAAAAAACATGTGAGGGTAAACAGCATTTCCCAATCGCCCACTAAAACAACTGCCGGCAGCGGTGTTAAAGGTTTTGACGGTTTTATCAACTACGCAGAAAAAATGAGCCCGTTGGGCAATGCGTCAGCAGACCAGTGCGCTGATTATATTGTTTCATTGTTCAGTGATTTAACAAAGATGGTAACGATGCAAAACCTTTTCCATGATGGCGGCTTTTCATTTACGGGTGTTACACAAAGCGTAATTGAGCAGATGGAGAAATAGTTAGTAAGCCTAAAACAAAATACCTTTTTATAAACCCTGTTGCATGCTGCAACAGGGTTTATACTTTACTGCACAACAAGATTGCCTGTTACCTTCAGTTTTTTATCCGCCACGACAAACAAGCCTGCGCCTGTTGAAATAGTTTGGTTTACATTCAATACACATTCCCCATTAAGCAAAGGGTAAATAACAATTTGGTCGCCAGCGGGCAATACAGCAGGCGGCACAAGGCCATTGCTCCAGTTTAGTGTGTTATTCCAGTTACCTGTGCCGATAAAAGTATATGTATTGCGTGGCGCACTGTTGCACATTACATAGTTGAGCCTTTGCCAAATATTATCGCACAATAAAAATGGCACTTCGCCTTCGTCTGCATCACCCATTCTTACCACTACCAGGCCTTTTGATGGCGCAATGCTCACTATCTGCCCGTTTTTTCCAATAGCAGCAAACATATCGGCAGGCGCAGCAGGCGCATAAGAGCCAGGGATAATTACCTGTGACGTTGGCACCATGTAAGAGCCTTTACCATTAAGCCACCACAGGTAGCCGTAAGCATAGTTAAGTTGCTGCGATGTGTTCAGCATATCATGTATATAAACGCTGTCGTGCAACAGCGTATCATTGTTCCAAATGCATTTGTTTTGGATAAACAAGCCAAACCTTGCCATGCTTCTTGGCTTGCTGTAATACACATTGTCGTATCCAACGGTAGCCCATAGCCCGGTAATACCTGTTCTTGTTTTTAATGCTGACTGTGTATATACATTAATGCCCTGCCCAGTTGCCTGCGTAATTACTTTTTCAAGCAATGTATAAGGCGCATTGTGGTAAGCCCACCTGCTGGCCACAGGCGCTAAGTATTGCAGGCACGAAGGCAAAGTGCAATGGTTATCCGGCACGCCGTCATTAAGCCCTGTGCTCATGGTTAGCTGGTGGCGGATGGTGATGCTGTCTTCCTGCGGCCGGGTACAGCCTGTCCAGCCTGCGCCAAGGTATTTTGATGATGTGTCCTGTATTGACAAATAGCCCTGCTCCTGCGCTTTGCCGATTAAGTAAGATGTAATTGTTTTGCCTGCTGATGCCCAGTACCACAAACTGTCTTGCGTAAAGCTGCCAAAATATTTTTCCAGCGCAATTTTGCCATCTTTTAATACAATAAAAGCTTTGCTGTTTTGCTGTTCTAAATAATTGTACAATGAATCAATCCTTTCTGTACACCATCCTAATGAGGAAGGCGCAACAGTATCCCATGTATTGCCAACAAGTGGCGGGAAATACAAAGTTTGCGAACGGGCGGCGATGCAAATAAACACACACAGCGTGGTGAGCAGTTTTCTCATGGTTTGATAAAGTTAGCGGATTGTATGATGCGGCCAAATTGAAAAAGTTAAAGCAGAAGCAAAAATAAAAATGCAAAACATGGAAACTACAACAAAAATTATGGCTTGTAGATGAATTAATTGTATGCTATCATAAAAGTTGCAGAACGGTTAGCCGGCGAAAGGATTGCGACGCAACGATGATGCCATTAAAATATAGAGCTGGTATCAAAAAAATTACAAACTCCCCATATAAAACTCCAGTATCTTCTTCCTTAGCATGCACTCGTACTTAGCAATGATGAGATTGGCATTGGCCCTGTCCATATTATTCTTGGCAATTAAATATTCCGGCGAATTGATAACGCCGTTTTCAAAACGCAGCGATACAATGCGGTAAGACTCTGTGTAAGCAGCTGCCTGCTCCTGCAAAGCCTGGTAACGTTTATATGCAGCATTGATATTGATGTATGCCTGGTCAATATTCTGCCGGAGCTGTATTTTAATATAATCAGCAATAAGCCTGTTGTTTTGTTCGTCATTCTTGGCCAGCCTAATAGCATTGCGTACACGGAAAGAATTGAACAAAGGTATCCGCATGCTAAGGCCAAAGCCATAAGAAATATTGTTGCTGAACTGGCTGGCATAGCTGATGGGGCTGCTTTTATAAGTATCCTGTTTTGCAAGCACCGGCAAATTGCTTCCATTGTATTGCACATAAGCACCTGTGGGAAGGTCGGCGCTGCTTACAAAACTATTTAGTGTGGCAGCGCTGGAGTAATTAGTGCTGGCGCCGCCATAAAAGGACAGCGAAGGGTACAATGCGCCACGTGCTGCTTTTACTGCCATCACGCTGCTGTTTACCCTGAAATCGGCAGCTTTAACCACTGACAATTTCTGCAAAGCCAGTGCATAAATTTCGCCGGGCACGGATGCAAACTGCTGCACATCTTCTGTTAAGCCCGTGCGGCTGCATTGCAGTTGTTCATCGTAAGGCACCTGCATCAACTGTGTAAGTGCCAGCAGGGAAGACTGGTAATTATTTTCTGCATTGACAAGGTTTATTTGGTCGCCGGCATACTGGCCTTTTAAATCTGTTACGTTCGAAGGCAGCGTGGCGCCTTCTTTGCCAACAATTTCAATCCTGTCAACCTGCTGCTTTGTTACGCCGGCTTGCTGCTTTGCCAGTTCTGCAGCATCCTGCGTGCTTAATACCTGCAGGTAAGCCAGTATCACCTGCAAAGCCAATTCATCTTTGCGTTGCTGCCACTCCATGGTAGCGCCCGCAAAAGCCTGTTCGTTTTGCTTAATAGTATTCCTCAATTGAAACCCGTTGAATAATGGAATGGATGCTGACGCATCTGCGCTGCTTGATTTTAATTGCTGTGTAAGGTAACTATTGGTAAAAGGGTCGATAGTGCGCCCATTATTAATGCCATAGTTGAAAGTTGATTGTGCTGATGGCAGCAAATTGTCTTTAGCCTGTTTGTAACCTATGCCGGCAGCCTTTGCCTGCAATTCACGCTGCTTAACAGTAACATTGTTTTTCAATGCTGTTTCAATGCAGCCTTCAAGCGTAAGCATATTGCTTTGGCCTTTTGCCAGTATTGCAGCCGCAATTAGCAAAGCAAGCAACAAATAATTCTTTTTCATCCCAAAATATTTAATGATCGCTTTCGCAACCTGTTTTTAATTTTCAATTCTTGCATCCAGCAAGTTCACAATGCGCTTGCCATATGCTGCATTTTTTTCTGAATGCGTTACCTGCACGATGGTTACCCCGTCTTCATTCAACTGCTTAAACAGCTCCATAATTTCTTCGCCCTGTTTGCTGTTGAGGTTGCCAGTCGGTTCATCTGCTAACAATAATTTCGGCTTGCCTATTAATGCCCTTGCAATGCCAACTAATTGTTGCTGCCCGCCGCTCAGTTGCGTGGGGAACAAATCCTTTTTGCCCACAATATTGAATTTATCAAGCGTATCAGCCACCATTGCCTTTCTTTCTGATGATTTAATGTCTTTATACAGCAATGGCGTTTCTATATTTTCATACACAGTCAATTCATCTATTAAATGATAGGCCTGGAACACAAAACCGATATAATCTTTATACAGTTTTGACCGTTGTTTTTCTTTTAATGCATGCACCGGCTGGCCAAGAAAATTATATTGCCCTTCATCAAAGCCGTCGAGCATCCCTATCACATTCAGCAAAGTTGATTTTCCCGAACCTGACGGCCCCATGATGGAAACAAATTCGCCTTCGTTGATGTCAAGGTTAATGTCTTTTAATAGAAAAGTGCGGTTGGCACCAGTGTTCACCCATTTAAAAATGTTTTTCAGTTGAATCATTTTGTCTAGTTTTTCTGGCAAAAAAAAATAATGGTTATACTTTAAACCCCGAACGCAGGCAATAGTTTTCAACCACCGTGCCAGTCGCAAAATGCAGTACCAGCAAGGGTTTTGAAATATGCCAAAACAAAAAGTGTCCGAAAACGGACACTTTTTGTTTGATAGCGGACAGGCTGTTCTATTCTGTCCTCAATGATTTTACCGGTTTGGCTACAGCAGCATTTGCCGCCTGCAAACAAACCAGCAACACTGTAACAGCAGCCAACAGCCCAACAGCGCCAATAAGCACAAAGGCTGTCACATTGGTATGGCTTGCATAATTATTAAGCCAATTGCTCATGAGCCAGTAGGCAAGCGGGCAGGCAACAAGCGCTGCTACAAACATTATAAATGCGAACTCTTTTACAAACAACAATAAAATACTTTGCACTGAAGCGCCTAAAACTTTCCTGATGCCGATTTCCTTTACCCTTTTATGAATGCTTAAAGAAACAAGCCCCAGCACACCCAGCAACGCAATTACCAATGATAAAGCAGTGGCTGTATAAGCCGCCCTTTTGGTTCGCAATTCGTTTGCATACATTTTCTTAAGCACATCATCCATAAAAACATATTCAAAGGAAGAGCCAGGCATAAGCGATGCCCATTTTTTTTGAATGGCTTCAACAGACTGCTGCATATTGCCGGGTTTTAACTTAAAAGATAGATAGCGGTGCAGTATGCCGTTGTACACATTAAAAAATATCATTGGCTTCAAACCCATTTGCATCGAGTTAAAATGGAAATCATTAACCACGCCTTTTACAGTAAACACCGTTGGGTCATTGTGGATACGCAACTGCTGGCCTATAGCTTCGCCGGCACTTTTAAAACCCAATGCCGCCACCGATTTCTCTGTCAGCACCACTTTTCCCGAATCAAGTTCACGGCTGTCAAAAAAACTGCCGCTCCTTAATGCAATGCCATATACTTTCAAATAGCCTTCATCTGTTACCAATGCCTGCATGCCGGTAGCCGTTATTGAATCCGCTGCTGTTCTGTACACCTGAGCATCGCCGCCATTGTTCCCATTCGGTATTTCATAAGAAATACTTACGCCGCTAACCTGCGGCATGGCAGCAAATTCGTTTCTTATGGTTTTCATTTTTTGCACGCCTTCCCTGCTCCAGTCCCTTGGCACCTGCGATGCCACTACATATTCTTTGCTATAGCCAAGGCTGCTGTTGAAAAAATGGTTGACCTGCCGGGCCACCACTGCTGCGGCTATCAATACAATTAATGCGATGCTGAACTGGAAGCCCACCAGTGATTTACGGAGCCAAATTTTTTCATTGGCTGTTTTTAATTTGCCTTTTAACGAGTCAACTGTTTTTAATGACGACAACGCAAATGCAGGGTACAAGCCTGCCAGCAAACCGACAACAACACTTAGCAGAAGCGGAATAAAAATAAAATACAAAGGAAGGCTGGATAATGAAGGCATTGGCTTGCCTACGATTGAAGCAAACGTGCCCTTTGCAAAAGGGTAAGCAATGGCCGCCATTACAGTTGCAAGCAAAACCAAAATAACAGACTCTGCCAAAAACTGCATTACCAAATGCGAACGCATGCTGCCCATTACTTTGCGTACACCAATTTCTTTTATCCTGTTGCCCGAACTTCCAATAGCTATATTGATAAAATTCACAACAGCCATCAATAAAATAAATAAGCCTGTAAATGAAAGCGCATACAACATCTTCTTTACAGTTGCATTGTTTTTTTCAGAATAATATTTTGATAAAAGCACTGCATGCACTTTCAAATTTGCCTTTATGCCATCAGGGGCATGTGTTTGTATCAACTGGTTGATGGCTTTATCGAGGATGGCGGGTTCAGTGCCTTCTTTTATTTCTATATAAGAAGGGATCGCAGTGTTATTCCAATCATCCATGCTTGCCCTGCCAAAGTATTGGTATGTATTAGTTGGTATAAATAATGTGTTGTTATTATTTTCATTGAGATTAATAACTGAATTCTCCGTTGTGTTTTTAAGCACGCCTGTAATGGCAAAATCCCTCCGGCTGCCAGAAAAACTTTGAATCGTAAGGCTCTCTCCCACTACATCTGTTCTGCCAAAATATTTTATGGCAGTTTCTTCTTTTATAACAACAGAATAAGGTTCCCTTAATGCAATGGCAGGGTTGCCATGCAAAAGCGAAAACCCATACATGGATAAAATGGTGCTGTCGCCCAACTGTATGCCCTCCCGGAAACTTTTATCGCCTTTAGTAACACCCGATGTGATTCCATCCCAGCGGTAATAGTTGGCAACTAATGCTGGATAATTTTCTTTTAGCTGTTTTGCCAGCGGCCCCAATGCAGTAATGGCATAGCTTGCATCCTGCCCTTTCCATTCGCTTTGCAAAAAGTATTGGTTATTTGCGTTCCGGATTTTTTTGTTCACCTGCAACTCCTGCCATACATACACACCAATCAACAATGCAAACACAATGCCTGCAAACAAACCAGTTATGTTTACAATGGAATAAAAAGAATGCCTGCGGATATTACGCCAGGCAAGCTTGCAATAGTTTTTTATCATATAACAGTTTTATTCAGCCCGCAAACTTTTTACAGGGTTTGCAACGGCTGCTTTCATTGCTTTGTACCCAACAGTTACCCACGCTATTAAAATTGATGACACAATAGCAGCAACAAATACCCAAATGCCAATATTTATTTTATATGCAAAGTCTTTCAGCCAGTTATTCATCAGCCACCAGGCAGCCGGTGCTGCCAGTATAAAAGCAATTGTGATAAGCACCGTAAATTCTTTTGAAAATAAATACAAAATACTCCGGGCACTGGCGCCAAGTACTTTTCTTATGCCCACTTCTTTTGTTTTTTGCACTACCATAAAACTAACCAGCCCGTACAGCCCAAGGCAACTGATAAAGATTGCAAGCAAAGCATATACTTTATACATGCTGCTCAGGCGTTGCTCGCTTTCATAATACCTGTTTATATTTTCATCAAGAAAAGAAGCATTGAAAACATACTCGGGAAAATACTTATCCCATAATGCTTTTATTCCATCTTTTGATTTACCAAGATTATTGCTGGCCAGTTTTATACCGGCGCTTTGGTACCAGCGCTTATTCGGCGATATTACTATTGGTTGTATCTCATCACGTAAAGAGGCCTGCTTAAAATCCTTTACTACGCCAACAACAGGCATTGGCCTGCGCCCGCCCAGCCTGAACATTTTGCCAATCGCATCCTGTGGGTTTTGTACGCCACATTTTTTTAGCAGTGTCTCATTCACTACATATTCTTTGCAGGTATCGCTTTGGCCGTAAAACCTTCCCGCCGCCAATTGCAAGCCATAAGCCGCAGCATATTTATAATCTGCCTGCAGTTGCTGCACATTAAAATTACGGTCCTCCATTTTGTCAAAAGCAAAATTGCTTGTCCAGCTATTGTCGCTGCTGGGTGCCGCAAAGGCAAAGCTTACTTGCTTTACATCGTTCCTAGCCTGCAACGCATCCCTGAATGCATCATGCCGCATACGGGAGACACTATCTGAATTCATGTACACCATCAGTACAGCATCTTTATTAAAGCCCAAATCATTGTTGCGTATAAAATTCATTTGGCTGATAGCAACAATAGTAGCGATGATAAAGATTTGAGAAAATGCAAATTGCAAAACAACCAGCACACGCCGCAATGAAAGACTGCCAACTTTTGAGGTATTGATTTTATTTTTAATTGCTTCTACCGGTTTGAACCTGCCAAGGATAAAAGCAGGGTAAATACCAGAAAGGAAAATTGTTGCTAGTGTAATGGCAGCCATAAACGAAATAATTCCTGTGCTCAACTGCTTCAATTTATCCTGAACCACCATAATATTTTTGATATGAGGCAATGCCAGCCATGCCAGCATTAAGCCAACAAGAGCTGATACTAATACTACAACTGCAGTTTCAATAAACACCTGCAATTTTAGTTGCGCTTTGCTGCTGCCCATCACTTTCCTTATGCCCACTTCCTTGCTTCTTGTAACTGCCAGGGCTGTGGACAGGTTTACAAAATTGATGCAAGCCATTAAAATAATCAACAGCCCGATAAATGAAAGCGTGTATAAAGATTCTTTGGGTGTTACATGGCCGCCATTTGTAGCAAAACGCTCATCAAAATGTATATTTTTCAACGGGTGCAAAAAATGTTCTCTTGTGCTGGCCCGGTTGCCACTATTGTATTTTTTTTCAAATGCCCCCAGTTGTTTGTCCATTGCTGCAATACTTGCATTTGCTGGAAGTTTTACATACACCTGGTGGTTGCTTGTATTGGCGCCCCAGTCATCCAATGGCCATGTACGGCCGTAAGATTTAAAACCTTCGTAAGAAGCAACCAGTTGAAAAGGGAAATCGCTGTTCTTTGGCACATTGTCAAAAACTGCAGCCACTTGCAAGCCGTGTTCGCTGTTATCAAGGTTTACAATTTTACCAACAGCATTTTCCCATTCGCCAAAATATTTTTCTGCTTGCGACTTGCTAATTGCTACGCTGTTTACATCTTTCAATACATCTGCATTGCCTGATAAAAATTTTAGCTCAAACATTTTAAGCAAATCTTCATCGCCAAAAAACACCCCGCTTTCTTCCCTGAATTTCTTATGTTCCTTTCCACCGTCCTTCACTGTTACCTGCACGCCAAAGTTTTGCATCAGTTCTGCAAACTGGTATTGAGGGTTGTCGCTGCGCAGGTATTTTATTGCAGGGAAAGGGACGCCATTGGTAAAATGCTCGCCATCGGCATCTTTGTCTTTTGTTACCACCTGGTAAATATTATTGAACCCCTCAAGATGTTTGTCGTAGCCTGTTTCATATTGAATAACAAGAAAAACAATAATACAGGCGGCAAGCGCCACGCCAAGCCCCAAAATATTAAGCATAGCATGCTTGCGGTTGCGGAGCAAATTCCTGAGAGCGGTTTTGAAATAAGTTTTAATCATGGTTGCATACAATTTTCCCTTTAGTAAAACTCAACTGCTATGCCACAATTGAAACCCCTTGCAGCAAAGGGTTTCAGAATCGCTTGTTTTAAAAGTGTACGGAAACGGACAGTTCTTTGTTTGATAGCGAACAGGATAAAAGCCTTTTAAATCCTACATATAAATTGCCTCAGAAGATTTTATTCTGTCTTCAGCACTTTCGCTGGTTTTGTCATTGCTGCCTTGGCTGCATAAAACATAGCAGTAGCCGCTGCTGTGCACACAATAATAAAAGCTGATAAAATAAATGTCAGCACTGAAAGGTTATCATGATATGTAAAAACCTGCAGCCATTTGTGCATAAAATAATATGCCACCGGAAAAGCAACAGCAGCAGCAATCAATGAGAGCCATAAATAATTCTTTGTGATCAAACCCATCACACTGGCAGTGCTGGCACCCAACACCCGGCGTATGCTTATCTCCTTCTGCTTCTGCTGTGTTGTAAATGCAGTAAGCCCAAGCAGGCCAAGGCAGGTAATTATAATAGTAAGTATAGAAAACGCAGCGAATATTTTCCCTCTTTTTTGGTCTGCGGCATATTGCGAATTAAAATCTTCATCTAAAAATTTATATTCAAAAGGCAACTGAGGAAAATATTTTTTCCAGGTGGCTTCAGCCTTTGCAATGGATGATTTGATATTGCCGCCATCCATTTTTATCTGTATAATGTTATTGTTGGCAGAATAAAACAGCAACAGCGGGGCAATAGGATTGTAAAGTGATTTCTGGTTAAAATCCTTCATCACACCCACCACCTCCAAATAGTTGCCGCTGGTGTCGCCGGGGAATGCCACCCTTTTGCCAAGCGGTTCGTCCCAGCCAAAATGTTTCACCATTTCTTCGTTCACCACAATGCTGTGGAGTGTGTCTGACAGGTTTTGGAAATTACGCCCCCTCGCCATTTTTATTCCCAGTGTGGGCAATAAATTTTCATCTATCTGGTAACATTCCACGCCTTTGTCTATATGCCCGTTTTTTGTTTCCACAGTAAACAAATTCAGGCTGATGTTGCCACTTCCGGGGTATGCGTTGCCAGTACCGACGGCTTTCACGCCTGGCAGGCTGCGGAAATCATTGTTCATCGCCTGTATCTTGCTTCTTTCGTCTTCCCCGGTATTTACGGTTACTGTCATCACCTGTTCTTTGCTAAAGCCAAGGTCTTTCTTGCTGAGATAAGAAAGTTGCTTGTACACCACCCAGGTGCAAATAAGCATAATCATAGAAATAGAAAACTGCAATACCACCAATGTGCGGCGCAGGTTTACATTGCCGGATGCTTTTGATAAAGCGCCTTTTAAAATACTCACCGGTTTAAAACCTGACAAATAAAATGCAGGGTAACTGCCGCCAAGCAGCCCAGTGAACAAAGCAATGCCCAGCAATAAAAAAATATTAAACGGCTGCAGCAAGCTATGCAGCGTAAAGGCTTTTCCCGAAATACTGTTGAATGACGAGAGCAATACAATCACCAGCACCACACTTAACAACACGGCAATAAAAGCTGTTAATAAACTTTCGCTTAAAAACTGCAGCACCAATTGTTTTTTGGAAGAGCCGGTTACTTTTCTTATGCCAATTTCTTTTGCCCTTCTGGCGCTTCTTGCCGTAGTAAGGTTCATATAATTGATGCAGGCTATCAACAGCATAAAAAATGCAACAGCAGAAAATATCCAGATATAATTCATACTGCCTAACTCTTCCGGCTCGCCCTGCAAATCTGATTTCAGGTGAATATCTGTGATAGGCTGCACACCATAACGCATCTTAATATTGTATTGTGCAAAAATCGGCGCCATGTATTTGTCGTACATTGGCAGCAATTTTTTCTCAAACGCAGCAGCGTTGTTGCCGGGCTTCAGCAGCACATAAGTAAAGTTGTTGAACCCGCCCCAGTTATTAGGATTGTTCTGGTCGCCTTTCAAAATGGTAGATGAAGAAATGAGCATGTCATAATACAGGTGTGTATTCCTTGGCATGTCCTCCATTACGCCAGTTATGTTATATACATCGTAAACAGTCCGCAGGGATTTGCCTACTACTGGTGTGTTTTTGCCAAAATATTTTTCGGCAAGTGTTTTTGAAATCACAATACTGCCGGGAGCAATCAATGCAGTGGACGGGTTCCCTTCCACGAATTTGTGAGTGAACACTTTAAAGACATTGCTGTCGGTATAATACAATTTTGTTTCATAAAAACTTTTCTCGCCGTTCTTAAACAAAGTCCTCTCCCTGTTTAAAAATCTTACCGACTCTTCCACTTCAGGAAACTCCCTTTTCAACGTAGGGCCCAGCGGTAGTTGTGTTGAGGTCCAATTGGTGTTCTTATCCGGTTCCTGAATGTAGGCAACTATCCTGCAAATACGATCAGACTTATCGTTGTGCTTGTCGTAGTTCAGTTCATCCACTATATAAAAAATTAGGAATAAACTGAATGTAATACCAATAGTAAGCCCAAGCACATTGATAAGGCTGTACCATTTGTCTTTCCGGAAATTGCGGATGGCGATGAGGAGGAGGTTTTTTATCATGGCGTTATTTTTTATATCCCAAAAATCGTCAACCACCGTGCCAAGCTGAAAATCGCTGTGGACAAAGGTTCTGAGTGGCAGCAAAAGAAAAAGCGTACGAAAACGGACAGTTGGTGTTTGATTGCGGACAAAGCAGGCATTGGGCAAATAAACATTTACCTGTAACTATTTAAAAAGCTTGTTTGGCTTCAGGTACAAATAGCCCTGCCGGTTATCAAATACTACATTCAATCTGCTGAGCATTTTATTTCCAAGCACACTTTTTTCCAACAAATTTGCGCCGGGTTTTTCCAACACAATGGTGCCATTTTCAAAACTATAGCCGGCGATTGTTATTTTGGGAATACTTGCTATCTTTCTGCCTGCAAAGCCGATTATCTTGTTAAACTTATCATAGATTCCATACCGTGCCGTCAGTTCATTGCTTATAATACCATTGCCAGAATTACCTGTATCAAAAATATACCAGTCTGTGTACTTTGCCCCATCCAATTCAAGCACTGCCGATATCATTGGCCTCACGCCACCATCCAGCAGCATATCAAGCTTTATCCAGCTGCTGTCTAATGGTGGCATACTGTCGTGAATAATGAGCAGTTGGTTATTGTAGTCGATTTCCAGGTATTTATCAAGAAAAAGGCTGTTGCCAACAATCGCATCTTCCCATTTCGCCATGTTTTTTGTTTCAATAAAAGCCTCCTGCAAAAAAGACAACTTACCGATTGTGATTGTATTTACACTGCTCAACCTTGCTTTGTTTCTGCCCTGGCTGTTTATCAAAAAAACGCTGCTGTCAAATTCCATTTTTACCTTGTAGCTGCTTTTTGCATTGATATTTGACATTCCAGCACCTAAATCAAACTGGATGCTCAAGGTTTCAGAACTATTGATAGCCCCTTCAAAATAAATGCGGTTGTCCCTCAACGTGAAAGGGATGCTGTCGTTTCCGGTACTGCCAGTGCAGTTTATCTGATGCTTATACACACCGGCAATTTGAGTGAAAGCGCTGTCCTTACCATTTACTAAAATCACAAAGTCGTATGCCATGCCATGCCTCACCACAAAACTTATGGAATCAATATCTGTAATAAAAGTAACCGCCTGTTCTTTCTGAGGGAAGTCAACCCAATACACATCCGGCCTTGCTTCAGGAACGATGTACCACCAGTCTTTTAAAACAGCACCATCTCTTATTTTCACATTCCTTGAAGTTGCCTTAATTACTGGCAAATTATTTTGTGCAAACAAAGAAGCCACAAAAAAAATGCGGCAAGTGAGCAGCGTTGCTATTTTTTTAAACTGTTGTAGTGTCATCAAATAAACAATAAATAAGTAGAGCCGGCTTTGTTTGGATTTATTCAGTCCTTAAACTCTTAACCGGGTTAGCAATCGCTGCCTTTATTGACTGGTAGCTTACCGTAAGCAAGGCAATGGCTACAGCCAGCGCTGCTGCCAGCACAAACACCCACCACTGTATTGAAATGTGGTAAGGGTAACCCTGCAGCCAGTTGTACAAGCCCCAGTAAGAAAGCGGCGCTGCAATAACAAATGCAACAATTACAAGACCGAGAAATTCTGTTGACAATAATTTGGTAATGGCAAACACAGAGGCACCCAACACTTTGCGTACACCAATTTCCTTTGTCCTGTTTTCAGCCATATAACTTGCCAGGCCAAACAAACCAAGGCATGAAATGGCAATGGTAAGAAAAGCAAATAAACCGGCTAATTTGCCCTGGCGTTTTTCATTGTCAAATTTTTTGGCGTAGGCCTCATCCACAAACGTGTATTCAAAAGGATAATTAGGATTATACTTTTTGTAAATTTTTTCTGCGGCTCCTAAATTTTCAGCGGTTGTTTTAGCAGGGTTCAACTTCATTTGTATCACATTAAACCATCCGCCGGCACCGCCAATTACCATTGGTTCTACAGGATGAAAAGGCGATTTTAAAATAAAATCTTTTATTACGCCTACCACGTGCCAATCCTTTCCATCGTCGGTAATTATTTCCCCGATTGGGCTAGCAAGCTTCATGTGCTTTACGGCGGCCTCATTCAATATAACAGCGGTGGAATCAGTAGGGAATTTAGCCAGGTCAAAATCCCTTCCCTGAAGTATTTGCAACCCTGCAGTCCTGCAAATAGCATCATCGGCAAAATAGCGGTCAATTACAGTTTTATCGTTGGGGTCTTTGCCCTTCCATCCATACCCCCATGTATTGCTCCAGCCTTCGGTGACAGGCGCACTTGATTTAGTAACGGACGTTGCAATGCCATTAGCCAGCAATTCGTTTTTTATGAGGGTATAGTTCTTGTCAATGTCCCCCTCAAGAAAAGCATAGAGCAAATTATCTTTTGAATAGCCTGTTTGCCTGTCTTGTGCATTCTTCAGTTGCTGCCTCACTACAATAGTGCTGATGATAAGCATGATAGCAAATGTGAATTGCAGCACCACCAATACTTTTCGTGGCGTAACCAATGCCTGTACTTTTTTAAAAGTACCTTTTAATACAAATACCGGTTTAAACCCGGAGAGGTATAAGGCCGGATAGCTGCCTGCTAAAATGCCGGTAACAAGTATAACGCCAACGCCTGCCAGCCAAAAACGGTAGTCAGAGATATTAAGCGATAATTTCCTTTGCACCAATTCATCGAATGAAGAGAGCGTAAGCGAAACAATGAGGAAAGCAAATACACCGCCCATAAAAGAAATAAGGATTGACTCGGCTAAAAACTGCCCAATCAGGGATCCCTTGTGCGCCCCCACTACCTTGCGTATGCCAACTTCCTTTGCCCGCTTTTCGCTTCTGGCAGTGGAGAGGTTCATAAAATTAATGCAGGCTATGAGCAGGATAAATACAGCAATGATGGCAAACAGCCTGATAATTTCTATGCGGCCGCCAGTTTCTTTGCCATTCTCAAAATTGCCATACAGGTAGGAACGTGTAAGAGGGTACAGGAAAGTTTCCATCTTAGGCGATTCCTTATCATACCTGCTGCGGAGCGTTTTTATTTTTGGCGCAATAGAAGCAAGGCTGGCTTCCTTCTTCAGCATT
>CAYRRL010000017.1:0-2113 GCA_964426665.1 uncultured Ferruginibacter sp.
CTGCATCCGTACGAATTTGCCTGCTGCTGTCAAACTTTGCTTTCCAGCCGTCATAATCTTTTACTTTTGCGATACGCATCACACGCAATGTGGATGCATTTGTGCTTGTATCCATCATCTGTACATCTACATAAACAATTTTAGGCGCACCCAATACACCGCCTTTTTTCATTGCTTCTTTCAGGCGAGGGTCAGCAGCAAAGGCTTTGGCCTTTTCTGCATCGTCCATTTTTAAGGCTACCATTACCATATTGCTGTCTGCACCCAGCCCCCTGCCAATTACATAATTGTGCAGGCCGCTGGCCTGCCGTGCAGAATCATCTGCTTCATACACAGGCAGCCACTTTGCATAGTTGGCCACTTTGTGCCAAATAATGCTGACATTGGAAGGCTTCACAGGTGCGGCTGGTGGCGCTTCTTCTACTTTAACAGCAGTATCAGCACCAGTAGTTTCCTCAGTTTTTGTTTCGCCCGAATTGCAGGATGCAATAAAGAACAGCCCTGCAATAAAGGCCGTTAAATGCAATGTTGTTTTTTTCATTTTTTAAAAATGTTTAGAATGAATAAAAAATAAACAGCCTTTACAGGGGGCGGCAAGGCGTACAGAAGCGGCAGAGATTAGATGGTAAAATAAAATGAATATTTGAGCAATGCAAGCAAATAATGCACAAGTTTTATCCATTGCCAAAAGAGAAGCCGCAGTATCTTGCCCCGGCAAAAACTTATTATGCTGACAGCACAACAACTAATTAAGCAATACGCAATGCTGCCGCACCCCGAAGGCGGCTGGTATAAAGAAACATACCGCAGCGGTGAAAGCATTGCCGCCCCTGCATTGCCTGAAAGGTTTGGCGGCGGAAGGTATTTTTCCACTGCCATTTATTTTTTATTGGAGCAGGGCAATTTTTCTGCCTTCCACAAAATAAAAAGCGATGAGTGCTGGCATTTTTATGCAGGGCAAACATTGCATGTGTATGTATTGCGCCATAATGGGGAGTTGGAAACCATAAAACTTGGCAGCGATATTTTGAATGGCGAAACATTCCAGTATGTAGTGCCTGCCAATTGCTGGTTTGCCAGTTTGCCTGCACCGGGAAGTGAGTTTTGCTTTGTTGGCTGTACCGTTGCGCCGGGTTTTGATTTTGCAGATTTTGAAATGGCAAAACCGGGAGAATTGATTGAGTTATATCCGCAGCATAAAAAAACAATCCGTGAGTTATGCAGATAAAAAACCCTCCATGGCTTTGCCATAGAGGGTGGAATAAAAGAAAATTATTTTATGCTATCGTAATACTGTTGTCTAAGTACACATCTTGTATTGCATTCAATATTTCCACTCCTTCTTTCATCGGCCGCTGAAATGCCTTGCGCCCGGAAATAAGGCCCATGCCGCCAGCACGCTTATTTATCACGGCTGTTGTTACGGCTTCCGCCATATCGCTTGCGCCAGACGATGCGCCGCCACTGTTGATTAAACCGGCACGCCCCATATAGCAATTCGCCACCTGGTAGCGGCATAAATCAATCGGGTGATCGCTGGTTAAATCAGTATAAATGCGCTTGTCGTTTTTGCCGTAGGCAGATTCTTTTGTATTTAATGCATTGTAGCCCCCATTATTTTCTGGTAATTTTTGTTTTATGATATCTGCTTCAATAGTAACGCCAAGATGGTTTGCCTGGCCAGTTAAGTCAGCACTAACGTGGTAGTCCACCCCATCTTTTTTAAATGCAGGGTTGCGGAGGTAGCACCAAAGGATTGTTGCCATACCCAATTCATGCGCCATTTCAAATGCTTTGCTTACTTCCTGTATTTGCCTGGTGCTTTCATCGCTTCCAAAATAAATGGTAGCGCCCACGGCAGCGGCTCCAAGGTTCCAGCTTTGTTTGATGGAGGCAAACATTATCTGGTCAAACTTATTAGGGTAAGTGAGGAATTCATTATGGTTTATCTTAACTATAAAAGGGATCCTGTGTGCATACCTCCTTGCTAAAAAACCAAGCCCGCCATAAGTAGTGGCCACAGCATTGCAGCCACCTTCAATAGCCAGCTTTACAATATTTTCAGGGTCAAAATAAATTGGGTTCTTGGCAAAAGAAGCGCCGCCGCTGTGTT
>CAYRRL010000017.1:2123-5390 GCA_964426665.1 uncultured Ferruginibacter sp.
GCCCTGGTCAACAGGAAGGATGGATAGGTAGCCTGAATTGGCCAGCCTGCCGTTGCCATACATGCTTTGAAGATTGCGCAATACTTGTGGGTTGCGGTCGCTGCTTAACCAAACCCTTTCAACAAAATCCGGCCCTGGCAAATGCAATTGGCCTTTACTAATTGTTTTTGACTGGTGGTTCAATAAATACTCCGCTTTATCGCCGAGCAGTTCAGTGATTTTTTTTGATGGCATAGTAATCGTTTTATTGGGCGCAAAGATAAAAGAAGAAAGCCCCTGTGCAATAATGCCTGCTTTTGCTGTTGATAATATTTTATCAATGCAATTTTCTTTCATAAAAAGCCGGCAAGCCCAACTTGTACCTTACCGCTACCAGCCTTATTAAAAAGATAAGCAGTATGCAAACAATTTTCGCCGCATCTTCATCAAGCTGTATTTTTTTGAGGGCAAAATAAACAAGCCCGCCGATAATGCTGGCCATTGCATAAATCTCTTTCCTGAAAACAAGCGGCACATTGTTCAATAACACATCCCTTATCACGCCGCCAAAGCTGGCTGTGATAGTGCCAAGCGCTATGCATACACCCATGCCGAAATGAAGCTCCATTGCTTTTTCTATCCCAACAATGGTAAACAACCCCAGCCCCAATGCATCAAACAAAAAAAGCGTTGTGGTAAATTTTCTCAGCCTTGCTTCAAAAAACATAGAGCCAATGGCAGCAATAAAAATAGTGATGGCAGCAGTTTCATTCCGCAACCAGCCCACAGGCAAATTGCCAATCATTACATCCCTTAATGTGCCGCCGCCAATAGCCGTAACAAATGCAATGATGATAACGCCGAATGGGTCAAGCTTTTTTTCCATGGCAAAAAAAGCGCCTGATACCGCAAAGGAAAATGTGCCGAGAATATCAATGATATGCAGGAAACCGGTGTTGAACATTGGCTGAAAGATAAATCATTCTTGTTTCTGTATCACTATTGCTGCATTGCTGAGTTTATCTGAAGATGCTTTTACTTCAACACGTTCGTCCCCTGCCAATACCAGCATGTACGCTGTATTGGGTGGTATGCTGCCTTCGTTTTCTGCCATTAGTTCAATTGTATGTTTTGCGCTATCAGCAGGCAAAGGCATAATAATTTGAAACGGTTCTTTTGTAAGCATTAATTTGTTAGCAAGCAATTTCCCATTATCAAAAATGGTAACTATATCGCCGTCAATTTCACCATCATCATACAAAATAATTTTTACGGTATCGGCATATGTAGTTATTGTTTTTTGAATGACAGACTTCCTGCTGTCTTTAATAGCAATAACAGAGTCGGCAAATATTTTTAATGAAGTGCTGTCATTGAGTGCTGGTTCTTTTGCTGTGACAGTATCATCAGCTATAATCGCAACAGGATTTGGAATGCTATCGGTATTATTTTTTGCTAAGAGGTTAATAGCAGCCTGCATAAAAGCAGTAGTATCAATGGTACTGCTTATTTTCCTTAACTCGCCGGGCATTCCTATACCCAATGAAAAAATTTGCCCAACTACAGACTTTGGCCGCACCCCGCCACGCAGGTATTCCGCGCCGCCATCTTTTCTGTAATGGAGATTGCATGTAAAAAGCTCATGCCCAAAAGTCCTTTCAATAAAACTTACAGTTTTGCCTTTAAACTTATTTTCTTTTGCATTGAAAGAAGCAATAAAATTTGCCTTGCAATGCCCGGGGCCGGCATCATAACTATAACCATAGCAAGAGTCGCCAATATGCACAATACTAATGCGCCAGTAAGGAGTGCCTGCGCCGCTGCCCTCCCATGTGCCGGAAAGGTTTTGGCTTTTGCAAAAAAAAGAAATACAAATCAGTGTGAAAAAAAAGCAGGTTGTTTTGATCATAAAACAATTTACATCCCTTTTGATAAAAAGAGCAAATATTCAATGAAGCGAAAATGATTTTAAGATTATTTTTTGAATTCGGTCAATCGCCTTTCTGGATTACAACAGCACCATTTGTTTTCGTATCAGAAGATGTTTTTAACTCGGTCCTCATTTCGCCGGCTGTTACAAGCATATAGGCAGTATTCGGCGGGATGCTGCCCTCGTTTTCTGCCACCAGCTCAATAGTGTGCTTGGCACCCGGCGCCGACAATGGCAATACCATTCCCCATGGCTCTTTTGTAAGAAGTAATTTATTAGCAACAACAACACCATTGTCAAACACCGTTACAATATCGCCATCAACTTCGCCATCATCGTACAAAATAATTTTTACAGAGTCGGCTGCAGTGATGATTGTTTTCACAATAGTTGTAACACGGTTTTGCTTTACTGCCGAAATAGAATCTATTGGCCGGTTTGTTGATTGCGGTGCAGGAAGTTCTTTAGCTGCTGGTTTTTCTACTGGTTTTTCCTCAACCTGTACGGCTTCAATAACAGCAGTAGTTTCCTTTGGCCGGGGCGTTTCCTTTGGCAATATTGTTTCCTTTACAGATGGGGCTTCATTAGGCGGGGGCGCTGAAGCACTTATAAAACTCCCCATCGCCAGAGTTTCAATTTTAATTCTTTGGGGGCTGGTTTTTTTCAGCCGCCGTGCAGTGGCAGCAATAAATTCAGTAGAGTCAACATCCCTGCTCACTCTTTTCAGCTTGCCTTTGTAGCCTTTGCCAAGGCTGGAAACTTTTAATGCCAGCGGTTTTGGGCCTACTGTTCCTGTCAAATATTCAGCACCGCCATTTTCTTTGTATTCCAGTGATGCGGCAACAAGTTCGTGGTCAAAAGAGCTTGAGATAAACCTGGTGGCCTGCCCTTTGAGTTTGTTCTCTTTAGGGTTGTAAGCCGCTACAAAGTCTGCTTTGCAAAAACCAAAGCCTTCATCATAGCTGTAGCCATAGCAGGAGTCGCCTACCTGCATCAGCACCATGCGCCAGTATTCATCTCCGGATGAGCCCTCCCATGTGCCGGTGAGGTTTTGGGCTAACGAAAAAGCCGCAGTAATTGAAAATGCTATTGATAAAAAACTTGCTTTCAACATAAACTCTTCTTTATTCTGCCATCATTTCTTTTACCACTCTTATTATATCCTCCACATTTGGTTTGCTAAAGTAATCGCCATCACTTGCATACGAAGGCCTGTGCGGTTGTGCTGTAATGGTTCTTGGCGCTACATCCAAATACCGGTAGCCTCCCTGCTCTTCCATCACTTTATTAAACATATATGCAGCAGCCCCGCCAGGAACATCTTCATCAACAAATACAATGCGGTTTGTTTTTTTAAG
>CAYRRL010000017.1:5400-6729 GCA_964426665.1 uncultured Ferruginibacter sp.
TATCATAAGGCAGCAATGTTTGTATATCTATTGTTTCGCAACTGATGCCCATTCTGTCCAGCGCTTCGGTTGCCTCTGCAATTATCCGTAATGTAGAGCCGTAAGAAACAATCGTAATATCATCGCCCTGTTTTACAATTTCAGGGATGCCCAACGGCACAGTATAGGCCAACAAATTGGATGGCAGCCTTTCCTTCAAACGGTAGCCATTCAAACATTCCACGATAATTGCCGGGTCATTTGCCTGCAGCAAAGTATTGTACATGCCCACAGCCTGCACCATATTGCGTGGCACACATACATAAAACCCCCGCAGCGAATTTATCACCATGCCCATTGGCGAGCCGCTGTGCCAAATGCCTTCGAGCCTGTGCCCGCGTGTACGCACAATGATAGGGCAGCTTTGCCCTCCTGCTGTGCGGAAATGCGTGGTGGCTGCATCATCGCTCAATGGCTGCAGCCCATACAATAAATAATCTAAATACTGAATTTCCGCAATTGGCCTTAACCCACGCAATGCAAGCCCAATACCCTGCCCCATTATAGAAAGTTCACGGATACCGGTGTCTGAAATCCTGTCGGTGCCATACTTGGCCTGCAGGCCGGCAAAACCCTGGTTCACATCGCCGATATAGCCAACATCTTCCCCAAAGGCTGCCACTTTATTATTGCCTGCAAACAACTCGTCAAAATACTTGTTCAATACTTCATAACCGTTTACTGTTTGTGCATTTTCATCGTAATACGGTTTAACCTGTGTTGTTTTCAATGCGCTTTTTGGCCCTTCATTATACAAATACGAATTATACAAAGCGGCATTTTCTTTTTTCAACAATTGATAAAGCTGGCGCAAAGGTTCTCCTGCCGGGTGGCTGCCTGCTGCATCTAATGCCGTAGCCAGTGCTTTCATTATTTCACGCCGCAACGGCTCTTTATTGCTATTCAAGCTATCGGCGATGGATGCCACAGCAACTTTTCCTTCTCCTTCTAATTGGCCTGCTACTGTTTGAAGCAATGGCACCGCCTGTTCCACTTGCTTTTTTACCGGTGCTAAAAATTTTTCCCATGCCTTTTGCTTGCTTTCTTTTACAAACAGTTTGGCATTCATTTCTATATCATTCAGTTCGTCTACTGTTGCCAAATCATTGGCCATCATCCATTCCCTCATTTGCTTCAGGCAATCCCATTCTTTTTCCCATGCAAGCCTTTCAGGCTTTTTGTAGCGTTCGTGGCTGCCCGATGTTGAATGGCCCTGCGGTTGTGTTATTTCTTCAATATGAAAAAGCGCAGGTGTATGTGTGTCCCTTATTTTTTGAATAGCGGGCTCAA